>JBCCCR010000030.1 GCA_039033415.1 Pseudomonadota bacterium
AACAAGTCCGTCAAACTTCCATCAAGCAATATGGCGCCTCCGGACACATGCTCTTCCCTGTATCAGCCGCTTACAGGGAGACGACGCGATGATCATCCGAGCTACTTTCACCACCTTGCTTCTGCTGCTGCCGGCGCTGGCCTTCGGAGGCTCGGTCGAGGTTAACTTATCGGCCACGGACCCGACTGCCAATGAGCTTGGTCAGGAAAGCGGGACCATTCGCGTGACGCGAAATACGACCGCTGGCAGTCTAACGGTGAACGTATCGATCAGCGGCACGGCCTCGGTCAACGATTTCAGCTACAGCGACGGCGGCGAGCTGGCCGTTCTTGAACGGGTCAGTTTCTTCAGCGGTCAGGACACCGTGGACATTGTGTTTACCGCCGCCCTGGACAACCTGGTTGAGGGGCAGGAGCAATTCGACGTTTCTCTGGAAGCCGGCACTGGATACAGCGTCGGCTCGTCGACCAGCGGAAGCATCGTCATCGAAGACGACCCACCGGTGGTGACGCTTGAAGCAACCGATACCACGGCGGACGAGGCCGGGCAGGACGTCTTGGTGTTCCGCTTCGGCCGTACCGGCGGCAACGTAAACCAGAATCTTGACGTCAACGTCAACATCGAACCAACCACAACGGTGACCCTTACTGGCGCGGCCTTCGATCTTTCGGGAGACGACGGTGGCACCCTGGCGACCTTTCAGCGGATTACCATCTTCGGTGGCAATCCGAGCCGAGACCTGACGTTTACACCGGTACTGGATAATCGGATTGAACCCGTCGAACAACTGGACCTGTCACTGGATTCCGGGAGCTACAATATCGGCTCACAGAACAGCGCAAGCGCCACCCTGGCCGACGACCCACCCGTTGTCACCCTGGAAGCGATCGACAACAGCGCGGACGAGGCCGGTCAAGACGTGATGGTGTTCCGCTTCGGCCGTACCGGCGGCAACGTTAATCAAAACCTCGACGTCAGCGTTAACATCGAGTCGACCACAACCGTGACCCTCACCGGCGGCGCCTTCGATCTGAGCGGCGACGACGGTGGCACCCTCGCAACTTTTCAGCGGATCACCATCTCAAGCGGCAATGCGAGCCGTGATCTGACCTATACGCCGGTACTCGACAATCGAATTGAGTCCGTCGAGCAGCTCGATTTGTCCATCGCCCCTGGAAGCTACAACATCGGCGCTCCCAGCAGCGGTAGCGCCACGCTGGCCGACGATCCGCCGACCGTGACGCTGGAAGCGATCGACGACATTGCAGACGAAGCGGGCCAGGATGTGATCGTCTTCCGCTTCGCCCGCACCGGAGGCAACATCAATCAGGCCCTCACAGTGAATGTCAACATCGAACCGACGACAACCGTCAGCCTCACCGGCGGTGGTTTTGATCTGAGCGCTGACGATGGCGGTACGTTGTCGGCGTTTCAGACAGTCTCGATTCCTGGCGCAAGCGCTAGCCGCGACGTCACGCTAACGCCGGTGCTGGACAACCGCTTGGAGTCCGATGAACAGCTCGATCTGTCGATTAACTCAGGTAGTTACGTTGTCGGTACACCCAGCAGCGGAAGCGCACTCCTGGCAGACGACCCACCGGTCGTCAGCGTTAGCGTCGTTCAGCAGCAGGCCGCCGAGGGCGGCCCCGCCGGGATAGTCAGCGTGGATCGTACCGGCGGAAACATCGATCTAGCGCTGACCATCAACGCAGAGATCAGCGCGAGCTCAACCGTTAGCAACAGCGACTTCGCAGTCGACGACGGCGGCACCCTGCAGGCTTTCGGAACCATTACCTTGCCAGCAGGGTCGGCCAGTCGTGAGCTAGGCTTTACCGCAGCGCTTGACGATCTGACGGAAGGTGACGAAACCTTGACCCTAGATCTCCTCCTCGGTAGCTACGTGCGAGGAAATCCAGCGTCCGCCACGCTGCTGTTTACGGACGACCGGCTGTTTGCGAACGGTTTCGAGCAGGAGATAGTTGGTCTCAAGTCTTGCTCCCTCAGCGACAGAACCAGGCTGTCCTCAACGGCGTTTGACGTTGTCGGCTCGCAGGCGCTCGAACTTTCTACCAACCTGGTCTGGCTGCGCTGCAGTCCTCTCCAGCACTATGACTGGCTCGGCGTTCTGTGCGGCGGACAGGGGGGTAGCCTTTCGCCCGACGTTGCAGCGGTGCTGGCGGACTTCAACGCCGGCCTGCTGGGAGATCATGCCGGCGTCAGCAGCTGGCGTCTCGCGACGCCCCTCGAAAAAGCCGAGGCCGGCTTCACAGGAACCTGCTTCGTGCGCTGAATCTCCGGGGTCGGCGTCGCTGCGGCGCCGACCCTCAAACGAAGGCAAACCGACTACGAAGGACGCTTGTGGCTGGCGGCGTTCTTAAACTCTCCTTACGACAGACCGATAACACATGGATCGGACGCACCTGACGCATCACGTCACGGTGAACCTGTATTGACTGGAGTGCCCGACAGAGTTCGCAGTTTTCGCGTAGCTGCGGTGCTAGTGTCCTGGGTCGTTTTGGGAGAGTGTTGGTGATGAATCCTCGGCTTGTGTGTCGATGCCTTTGTGCGGTCACGCTCTTGTTTTTGAGCGCGTCTGTCCTCGCGGGCGGGTTACGCTATGTAGCTGCAGACGGCAGCGATCAAACCGGTGACGGCACCATCGGCAACCCCTGGGCTAGCCTGACCCACGCGGTGGACAACGCGGTCGGGGGCGACACAATTCTCGTTCGGCCTGGCCTCTACAATGGGCGGCAATCCCTGCGCCGGCAGTTTGACCAGCCCGTCACGGTGCGATCAGAGCTGCCCTACCAGGCACAGCTTCGGCACAACAGCGGTGCGGCCCTCGTGGTGTTCACTGGCCGCAACCTCGTGATCGAAGGATTCGACATTGCCCATGCGCCGGGCAATACCGGCGGGCTGGTGGTGCAGGTTCAGGATCTGCTCGGCGCGGTGAACGGCAGCGATGGCGGCAATGATCCGGTTGTGTCAGACATTACGTTTCGCAACAACATTATCCACGACAGCACCAACAACGACCTGCTTAAAATCAACAACGGCGCCGAGCGGGTGCGGGTGATCGGCAACCTGTTCTACAACCAGTTTGGTTCCGACGAGCACATGGACGTCAACAGCGTGATCGATGTGGTCATCGAAGACAACGTGTTCTTCAACAGCGTGGATAACGGCACCAGCTCTTACGTGGTCGTCAAAGACTCCAACGGCAGCAGCGATACGGTGGTGGGCACCCAAGACGTCACGGTCCGCCGCAACGTGTTTGCGAATTGGCTAGGCAACGCAGGACAAAGTTTTCTGCGCTTCGGTGAAGACGGGACGTCCAATTTTGAGGCTCGCGACCTGCTGGTGGAAAACAACCTGATGATCGGCAACAGCACCGATCTAATGCGCTCCCCGCTAACCGTCCAGGGCTCTCGCGACCTGGTTTTCCGCAACAACACGCTGGTGGGCGATATGGCAGCGCGCAGCTTTGCCGGCCGGCTGCTGGCCTCCGGCGCCAATCCGGCCAACGAGAATCTGACATTTACCAACAACATTTACGCGGACCCCACCGGGACAATGGGCACGGAGGGATTTAGCGGTGTCGACCTGTTCGACGCGCCTGCCGGTGACACGGCAGCAGCTACGCTGGACAACAACCTATACTTCAACGGCGCGAACCCCATCCCCGAGGATAACGGTCAGGACCTGCGCTTCAGCGACGACGCTAACGCCATCGTTGCCGATCCGCAGTTCGCCGATCAGAGTGGTCTCGTGCCGCCCACCTGGAACGGGACGACCTTTACCGACGGCTCCAGCACAATCAGAGAAGTGTTCGAGTCGCTTGTCAGTCGCTACGGCACACCCGCACCGGGCACGGCTGGTGTGGATGCGGCCGACCCAGCGACCGCACCATTTGACGACATCCTTGGGCGGGAGCGTGGCCCCAGCCCCGACATCGGTGCTTTGGAGCTGGACCCAGTGACCGACACGATATTCCGAAACAGCTTCGAGTCCTAAGTCCTCGGCCGACGACCGAGCCGCTTTACTGCGACTCAAAACCCGAGGCAAACAGCCCGTCCACTCTGAGCTCCACCGCGCCGATATCACACGCGGCACTCCCGTCGCCGTTGCCATCCTCCGGCCGTGTCACGCCTCGGGCATCGCCGGCGGGGCAGCTGGCGGCATCACCACCATCCACCAGCAGCGAGGTGATCCGCGGATTCAGCGTCGGCACAAGAACGCCGTTGGGCCCAATGGGATTCAGGTCCGCATCTTCGGCGAGAATATCGCTGGGCAGCGGCGACAGCTCACAGCCCGCTAGATCGCCAAGCAGGTTATTGCCCAACGACACGATGCTGCCACCGTCGGCCGTAACACAGTTTGGCGGCGAATCGGGCCCAGCAAAAAAGTCCGCGGAGGGCGAGTTACCTGCCAGCATCGAGTTGACCAGGGTCACCTCCGTGCCGGACCCGAAGGCGTTCAGAGCGGCGGACGTTGTCACCCAGCAGCATCCGCCGCTGTTGCCGGTGATCGTCAGGTTGACCAGGGTCGCGTCGTTATTGAACACCAGGCCTCCACCGCGGTTGCCTACCACGGTGACGTTCTCCAGATAGCTGGTGCCCGAGATATTAAAGAGCGCCGCACCGTCGGCGGACGTCTGGTTGCCATCGAAGGTGGTGTCACGAAGATCGACATTCGCGTCCGCAAAAACGGCGGCGCCAAAAGAGCCGTTAACCCGGTTGGCGGTAAATCGGACCCCCCGCGTAAACAGGTCTCCCCGCGCGCTGAGGCCGCCGCCTTCGCTGCTGATCGTCAGATCTTCCAGGCGCAGGGTTGCGCCGGCCTCGTTGACCAGCGCCGTGAAGCCGGCGCCACCAAAAATGATCGTACGCTCAGCGCCATTGCCAAGCAGCGTCAGGCTGTCGGTGACATTCAGTGGTGCGGTCTCCCCGACCTGATAGGTGCCGCTGCCCAGCGCAATCGACTGCTGGCCTGGCAGCGCGTTGGCCTCTTCGATGGCGGCCCGCAGCGTGCAGACGCCGTCTTCGCTGGCACATAGGCCGTCACCGGCATTAACGTCACCTTTGTCGGTTAGCGCTTCTTCAGTACTGCCCACCTGAAGATCGGCTGGCCTTAAGACCGGCGTGATCTGGGCGAGCGTGTTGTCTGGCGTCTGATCCGACTGATCCTGGGTCACCCGCACGTCGGTCCGAAGGCGCAGGCCAAGATCGACATCGAAGGGCACTCGGGCGCTAACGTTGACCGCGGCCGTTGCCCCGGGCCCCAGGTCAGCCAAGGCGCAGCGCAGCTGCCGACCGCTGCGCTGACACCCAGCGGCGGCGATGGAGCTGAGCTCAAACTCCGGCGCAACGTCGATGGTCATCTCCACGCCGGTGGCCATCTGCCCAGCACCGGCGCTCGGCGCCAGGTTCTCAACGGAAAACTCATAGCCGACAATCTGGCCGGGCAGTGCGGCGTCGCTTGAGGGCGAGCTCGAAAGCTGGAGGTCCAAACCGTCGATCACGGTCACCGTCGCCTCGGCGCATCCGGTGGTGGACTGCGCCGTAGGGACCTTGCTGGAACCCGAGCCCACCATCTGGTCGGTGACGCAAACCTCCAGCGTATAGCTGCCCGGCGCGGTGTAAACATGCTCAGCGGTGATCCGGCCGGGTCCAACGTCACCCTCGTCCAGGATCGGACCGGTCAGCTGGCCATTCATGTCGATCTCGCCTTCCGGTGACGCAGTGCCGTCACCCCAGTTGATGGCCAGGCCGTGCAAATCTTTAGCGTCCGGATCATCAAAATCATGACGCAGAGTAAAGGTAAAGCCAGTGCTCACCTGCGCGTCATCCAAAGGGCTGACTACCGGCGGATCGTTCACGTTCAGGACGTCAACCTCCACTCGTTCCGGCGCCGATTCATCCAGGCCGTCGAAAGCAGCGAAGGTGAAACTATCTGGCCCGACATAGTTGGGGTCGGACAGGTAGCGCGCCTCGTCACCGACGACAATCACGCTGCCGTTGGACGGCGGGTCGATCAGGTTGAAGGTGAGCACGTCCAGCGGATCCAGCTCCGCGCCGTCCAGCATAATCGGCGTCTCAACATCCTCTAAAGCAACGGCGCTGATGCCGGGCGTTGCGGTCGGCGGCCGGAAGTTTCGGCGCACCGCAATCTCCACCGTGGCGGGCGCGGTGCGGGCCGGCTGACCGCTGTCGGGGTCGCGTACGCCGTCGCTGACGCTGAAGGTAAACTGATCCACCGATTCGGCCGGGTTCAGTGCGCCAAAGTCGTTGTTCGACTGATAGACCAATTCAGCAAAATCCGGACCCTGGTCGGTAAACGGCGTGAGCAGCGATATGTGCAGCAGGTTGGTGCTCGGGTCCAGGATGTAGAAGCGGCCGGAGTTGACCGAGATATCCTGCGGATTGCCGAAGTCACCCAGGACAAAACAGCTGCCATCACACTCCGACTCCGCTTCGCCAGCGAAAAACCCCTCCGGCGTAAAGCGCTGGATGCGCTGGTTGGCCGTATCCGCGACGTAGATGTTGCCTCGCGGATCGATGTCCAGCCCCTGGGGGCTGCGAAACTGGCCCGGCCGGCAGCCGAAGTTGCCCAGGTTGGAGAAGGTCAGGCCGCAGAAGTCCTTTTCTTCCTGGGTGATGGCATCATCGATAATGCAGGTTGCGTCCGTGCAGGAAAAACCCAGGCTGCGGCGGTTGGTCACGTCGCAGACCGCATCCTGCCCGGGCGCCAGGTCTACGTCGCAACGTCCCAGCCAGCCGATCGGTTCACCAATCTGAACCAGCCCGTCAGCATCCACCCAGGAGGGTCCGTACTTGTAGATACGGTTGTTGCGGGTTGCGTAGACAAACCCGTCAGCGTCCAGCGCCAGCGCGCGCGACGAGACGTTTGTATTGCTGTTGTTGGTTACGTCGTCCGACAGGTAGTCAATGAATTGGGTGGCCGAGGTAGTGTCGTCAACCAGTTCCAGGGCGTAGATCCTCCCCTTTTCGTCCATCACGTAGAGCACGCCGTTGGCGTCGACCACCGCGCTGCGGGCCTCGCGAATCTCGCAAAAATTATTCGTGCCAAAGTTGGTGCAGGTCCCGGTGGCGCGATCGTCTACGTCGTCCAGGTCGTAAGCCTGCACCTCGTTGAGCGCAAGGTCGTAGGTCCGAACAAAAGCGTCACCGCCGCTGGAGTTGGTGGTGACAACAATCAGCTGGGTGAACTCATCAACCACAAGATCCGCGGGCTCCGCCGTCTGGATCGCCAGCGGGGACTCGCTGCCGTCCGGGTCAAAACCCGCCGGAAACACCGCGATTCGCGGCCTGCGGCTGGCCGTCCCACCACCGCGGCAGTCGATTCGGCCGCGGTCCATCACGAACGTCCTGCCGTCTTCGGATACGTCGATAAAGCTCGGCTCCACCGGATACTTGATCTGGAAGTCCTGTTCGGAATTGGCCGGGTCGCAGAATTGGTCGAAAAGGTCTCCGGTCGGCACGTTTCGGGCAACGCGAAAGTCTTCGACAAAATAAGGATAAAGCGGGGCCACAAAGAACCCGTTCTCGGGATACTGCTCCACAAAAAAGCGCAGCGGGTCACCGTCCGGGTCGCTGCCGGTCAGGCGCAGCGTGGTCGGCTCAAACGAAACGGCCTCCTCCCGATTAGCGCCGGTCTGAGCATCCGCGGTGGGATCAGCGTTGCTGGCCTTGAGATTCACAAGCTGCACTGCCGTTGTGCTGTTGCCGGAGGCGTCGGTGGCAGTCCAGGTCACTTCGGTCAAACCCTGCTCCAGCGGCAGGTTGGCGTTGTTGGTGATCAGCGGATCTAAGTCGACAAAGTCGAACACCAGCGGCTGACCCAGCTCGCTCACGGTTTGCTCCGTGATCTCGACAATATCCGGCGGCGGCAGCAGCGCCGGCGGGCGAATATCCACCACCTCAACCCGCATGGTGGCCGGCGTTTGGTTGGGAATGCCGTTGTTGTTGGGTCCGAGGTCCTCAGCGGTCCAGGTGATGGTAAAGCTCTGGTCCTGCGCCTGCGTGCTGACCGGCCAGAAGGTGCGCCGCGCATCATTCGGATACGCCGCCGTGAACGTCACCGGGCGATCGCAGGGATCGAACACTCGGTAAAGCTGCTTCAGCAGCGGCTCGTAGCGGCGAGTTGAAACGCCACCTGGCTCGTCCGCCTCAATCTGCACCCGCAGCTCGTCGTTGATCAGTATGGCGGTGATCCGCCCTTCGAGCATGGCGGCATTTTCCGGTTCCGGAAGGATCTGCGGCGGTCGGTCGTCGATGATCGTGACCGTTTGAAACGCCACGCTGGTATTGCCCCAGCGCCAGCCGCCGAGGAAGAAGTCGCTGGTGATTAGCAGCGCTTCCTGCGCAACGCGCAGCAGAATCGACTTGTAGTACGGCACCTTGGCGCCGGTGGGTACGCCGGGTATCAGCGGGGAGAATAGGTCCAGCAGACCCATCTTGGCGTTGGCACGCCACACCAGCGTATTCTCGCCGACCGGTACCGCCAGCTCGCGATTGACTACGTACGGGCACTCGTAGCTTGGGCCGACCCCCGACTCCAGCTGACTGAAGCGCTTCGTGCCGTTCTTGTCGTCACACTCGCGATAGATGGCGTCGGTACCGTCGAGCGACGAATCGGTCAGCAGGGCGCGAAGGCTGAAGTTTTCGACGCTGGGTGCGGGGGGTGAATCGAACTGGAGGCTCACCTCCACCTCGGTATTGTGATGGTAGACAATCGGCGTACCGAGCTGGCCCCAGTTGTATTCAAATTTCAGAGGCACGCCCAGGGCGTTTTCGTACTCCGCCACCATGTGCGGCTGCAGAAAATTCTTCACGCACTGGCCGGGTACGACCGAGCGCACGATATCCGCCGGCGGCTCGATCACCGTTTTGCAGAACTTCAGGCCCAGATTCGACGTGTAGGCAGCGGCGTTTGCGGCGGTCACCGTAAGGGGGTCGAACGCGACGAGCGCAACTCCGAAGGCGACATTGTAGGTGAGTCCCAGCGGGACCTGACAGATCAGCGCATCGGTGTTGCCCCCGCCTTTCTGCGACGGATTCCCAGCATAGAGCGCCTCGACGTACTCCGGATCGCTCAAAGCTCGACCGTGGATCTCTCGGATTTCCACCCGGTCAAAAGGTTGCCTAGTGCTCAGGGAGAGCATGCCGTCTGGCGCGGGCCTGACGCTGGGCAGCTTCTGGTCACCCAAGGCAAAACGCTCAAGCGCGAGCGATTCCGGTCCGCGAAAGGCTTCAATCGCGTAGATCGAGTCGCCAGCCGGATCGTCCAGCTGCGCAACAAAGCGCGTCTGCGGCGCTAAGAACTGAAGGACCAGGGGTTCGGTAAGGGTAATCCGCCCCTGCCGATAGGGGAGCGTCTGCAGCGTGTGCCGCGTCAGCTCAGCGTCTCCGCCTGACTTGTCAGATGATTGCAGCGCTGTCAGCCCCGACAGGTCTGGTGGCGTTGCGGCAGTACCCGTTTCGCAGATGAGCCAAAAACCGCAGATGACCGCAAAAAAGATATTTTTTCCTGACATAAGCCGCACTCCCGCTCCGTGGAATGCCGTTTAGCTTGCCAGAGTTACGCCCCCTGATCTGTCACCCTGGTTGCATAAGCCTGCCTCCAGGTTGCACTAGGATCGGTCGGCCTGCAGGGCTATTGCAGGGTCACCGAAACGCCGGTGGAGGGATGTCGATTTTCGGAGCGCTGATCGTGCCGTCTGCAAAGAAGCGAATCACCGCGTCTTGAACTTCCTGACTGGCCATAAACAGGTCGTGGCCGGCGTTTTCTACGATGATCTGACGCCCGCTGGAAAGCCCGGCCAGGATCTCGGCGTGCGCCTCCGGGAACGTGCGGCCATCCAGCGTTCCTGTGAGTACCAGTGTTTCGATCGGGCTCTCGACCTCGGTGCGAAAGTCCTCTCCCAGGTCCGGCAGACCCGGCACCCCCAATACATGGGGCATTGGGAAATTCATCACGTCACCGAGTACAGCGTTTTCTGCCTGGCTCGCCACCAGCGCCTGCCTTTCCGGGCTGATGCCGGACGCGACGTCCATCGCAAAACTCATCGGTCGCAGCGTCATCGGTTCGGCGAACATTTGCTGGATGAAAGGCACCAGCATTTGCATCCCCTGTGCTTCGACTCCGTAGACCATTTGCGGAAGGCCAGCCACGTTGCCGGGGTTTTTTACCATCGCAAACGCGATCAGCATCCGGTAGCTCTGGGCGCCGATCGTCATGGTGACCAGATCAGGGGCGCCCGAAGGTGACAGCGTCAAGGTCTCGGGTTTGTCGGCAAGCCGCTGCATCTGCCCGCGCAGGACCTTGAGAAAATCCGGGTATTGGTCCTTGGCCAGCTCCGCCACCCTTTCGAAGTAGCGGTCCGAGTAGCCAGGTAGCTTGACGGTTTGGGTCAATCCCTCCGGGCTCGCCAGTACGGCACGATGGATGCGGTCGGGGCCAAGCACCCGGAAAGCGTCCAGGGCGAGATGTGTCCCGTAGCTGATTCCCCAAAGATTCAGTTTTTCGGCGCCTAGCGCTCGCCGCAGCAGTTCCAGGTCACGAGCGCTTTCCCGCGTGGTGAATGCATCAATATCGACCTTCTGTTCTGCCCACCAGTCGAGGCAGTAACGAGCCGTAGACTGCACGTAGGCGACCACGTTTTCGCGAGAATCCGGTTGGCTCAGGTCGGGCGCTTCCGGGTAGCGGCAGGCCGGCCCGGAGGACGACGCGCCCGTTCCGCGCTGATCCAGGGCAATAACGTCAGCCACTTCGCGAAGCGCCATGAAGAGCGGAAAACGCCGCCCTTTGGCTGTACCGATACCCGAACCTCCGGGGCCGCCGGCGAGGTAGACAATCGGGTGCCCCGGCTTGGGATTGGTCGAGGGAAAGCGAACGAACGCCAGGGTCAGCTGCTCGCCGTCAGGCTTGTTGTGCCGCAAAGGCACCTCCAGCTCACCCCACTCGGCTTCGACTACGGCGCCCGTTTTACCCTTCGATTCAAAGGTGTAGGGCTTGCTCTGGAATTCCAAAGCTGGCGCCTGGAAAGTCAGAAGCAAAAGCATGAGACCAGTCGAGCGAGCTAAGCGGCGCATAGAGAACTCCGTCTTTCGTTGGGTTTGGGCACCCTAACCCGCCCTGCCCGGTGTTTTGAGGGCAAAAAACGGGAACCACGCCGAAGTGCTCATTCAGCTCGCCCAACGGCTCATTGCACCGCGCGGAGCCGCCTGCGCGGCTGGCATAATCCCACCATGCGGATCGCTGTTCTTCTATGGGCCCTGGCGTTGGCCGGCTGCGCCCGTGAGCCACTCGCCGGCATCGGTGAGGTCAAGGTTCGCTTCGGCAACGACCCCAGCTGGGCCGCACGGGAGCTGGACGACGCCGACTGGGAGATGGTTTCTTGGGCACAGGTCGATCGGCGGGAAAGCTGGTGGATGCGGTCCAGCATCGAGATTCCCGAAGCCTTGCGCGCGTCGAACCAGCCGCTGGGGCTCTATCTGTTTGCCGCAGCGTCGGCGGAGATTCACTGGGACGGACAGCTCCTCGGACACAATGGCCGACCCGCCGATGATCAACAGAGCGAGGTACCGGGCACGATTGCCTTTGTGCTGCCGCTGCCAGCGCCTGCCGAAGGCCTGCACACCCTGGCTGTACGCTGGTCGTCTCACAACGCCGGGCCGCGAGTCCGAACGCCGGTGGATGCCGTCTTTATCGGACCTTACGGTGATCCGCTGCGTTTTTCGCGAGCTGGCTATCTGCCGGCTCAGGTCGTTGGGGGCTCTCTGGCTCTCGCGTTACTCTTGTTAATCGGTCTGGCAGTACGAGGTCGCGATGCCGCAACGGCCTGGCTCGCACTGGCAACGCTCGGTGCGCTATTGCAGCTAACCGCGGAGACCTCGCGCGCCTTCGTGAATTACCCTTATCCGCTTCACTCCCTTCGGCTCGCTGCGATTGGCGCTGCTGCCGGGCTAGCTGGCCTTGGCCTGCTGGGCTTCAGCTTCCGACGCTTTGTGCCCGATCGCGCTGCGTGGCCATGGCTTGCCAGTTACATCGCCATAGCCGGGGTGCTGGTGCTGTTTGCGAATGGCGGAGATGAGATCTCTCTGCTCAACTTCGCGCTGGCGACGCTCGGGGGAGGCATTGCCGCCGCCCATGGGATTCGGCGAAGGCGGCCTTCGGCAGGGATTGCTCTAGTAGCGTTTCTTGCCTTCGGCCTGCTGCTGGTTTTGAGTCAAACCGTTTTTCTGGACCTCTTCTTTTATCTTGGGCTGGCCGTCATTTTGCTGCTGTTTTTTGTCGACCATCTGCGCGCCTATTTCCGCGAGCGAGCCCAGCGAGAAGCTGCTGAGCTAAAGGCGACACGTCTGGAGCTGGACTACGCGAAACGGCATCTCCAGCCCCATTTTCTCCTGAACACCCTGGCAACACTCGAGGAGTTGATCGAAACCGACCCGGAGCGCGCAAGCCGGATGATCGACGCGCTGGGAGAAGAGTTTCGGATGATGAGTCAGCTCAGTCGGCAGGCAACGGTGTCTCTGGCTGAGGAGATTGCGCTGTGCAGTGCTCACCTTGATGTGATGTCGCTGCGCTACAACGTGCCGCTGTCGCTGGAGATCGAGGATAGCGGTCTTGACGGTAAGGAGCTTCGCCTCCCGCCTGTCGTGCTTCATACGCTGATCGAGAATGCGCTGACACACAACCGCTTTATCGCAGGCGTAAATTTCTTGCTCAAAATCGGCACAAGCAAGCAAGGGCACCATCTCGAATTCCACGCGCCGCGCGGGGACAACCAGGAGCACGTCGGAGGAGGGCTTGGGGAGAGCTACATCACGGCCCGGCTTGAAGAGGTCTTCGGCGGGCGGGCCAATATGGTGGTTGAGAACACCATGGATGCGTGGGTAACGCGCCTGGAGCTGCCGCGTGAAAATTGCGATCATTGAAGACGAGCCGCTGATCGCGCAGCGGATCGAGCGTCTCACCAAAGCGGTCAGACCGCAGGCCACAACGCAGCATTTCAGCAGTCTGCCGGAAGCCCTGGCAGGCCTTGCGGAGAATTCAGCTGACGTGGTGCTTCTAGACCTGAACCTGCAGGGGAACGACGGCTTTCAGCTGCTCGCAGAGGCCGTAGCCAGCGCTGCGGAGACGATCGTGATTTCAGCCAACGTTGACCGTGCCGTGGAAGCCTTCGAGTGGGGCGTGGTCGATTTTGTTCCCAAGCCGTTTAATCAGGCGCGCCTGGCAACAGCGCTTGATCGGCTCACCGCTGCCGCAAGGTCACCGGCTGCGAGGCTGACGGTTCGTCATCGCGGTCGGCTGGAGGTGATTGAAGCCGAGCGCATTACGTCGATTCACGGTGCCGGCGACTACGCTGAGATCATGCTGTCCGACAGCAGCTCAAGGCTTCACGAGAAAGGTCTCGACGCGCTGGAAAAAGTGCTACCCGAGGACTTTGTTCGCGTTCACCGTTCGCATATTCTGAGGCTCTCGACCATCGAATCCATCCAGTCACTGCCGGGCAGTCAGTACCGAGCCAAGCTTCGTTCGGGCATCGAATATCCGGTCAGTCGCCGCCGGGTGAAAGACCTGCGACAGAAAATCTCCAGCGATTAGAAAGTCCTTTCGCTCGCGTGCGCCGAGCGTACGGTCAGGCTTGGACCATTTTTCTCAGCAGGTCGACCAAGATTCGCTGATCTTTTTTGGTCAGTTCGGTGACCTGTTCCGCGGCGACGTTGAACCTGACACGCGCCGCCTTTGCCGCCAGCGCTGCACCGGATCGAGTCAGTTTGGCTCGACGCACCCGACCGTCGCTCGGATCGGGCGTTCGACTCAGCAAACCGGCATTTTCCAAGCGGGTAAGGGCCGTGGTCATGGCACCGGAGGTCAGCACCACCGATTCCAGGAGCTCCGTCGGCGTTAGCTCGTAAGGTGTGCCGCTCCGCCTGAGCGTGGCGATGATGTCGAAGTCGGTGTAGCTCAGCGCAAAGGGTTTGAGGGCTCGTTGTAGCTCAGCCTCCCAGCGGCTCGCGAGCAGCGTAATACGCCCCACCACCTCCATCGCCTCGGTATTCAGGTGTGGCAACTGAGATTTCCACTGGCTTCGCAGCAGGTCGATCACATCGGCATCGTTTGGGGCATTTCGCGACATGGTCAGTCCATTTCCAGCAAGAGAAATCAGTCGAGGTTCTGCCCCGCTGGCAAAAACGTCAGCGGTGGCAGTGAGAGAGACTTCGGCAATCGCTCGGCACTCCCAGTCGCGATCCAGGCTAGCACCGCCTGCTGGAATTCGGGAGCACTCTCCTCAGCCTCTCGCCACGCGCCGTGCGAACCACCGCGAATCACCACAAAGTGATGGTTGCTGAACATGGATCGCACGACCGCCGCGTTTTCGAT
This sequence comes from Pseudomonadota bacterium, assembly GCA_039033415.1. Classification (NCBI taxonomy): domain Bacteria; kingdom Pseudomonadati; phylum Pseudomonadota; species Pseudomonadota bacterium. The sequence goes on from JBCCCR010000030.1 coordinate 14,410, forward strand.
GGGGGTTGAGGTATCCCAGTCTCCGTGGATCAGAAGAGCGGGCGTATCGGTTTCAAACGGCTCCCGGAAATCGGGGCCAAGGTCGGACGGCCACGCGTCACAGTGCCCGTCCGCCAGCAGCTCGTTAACCGACGAAGCGCTGGCTCCGGTGCTGGCAGCAATGTCAGCAGCTCTTTTGGCGCTAATTCCGGAGCCACACTCCGCGGAAAAGTAGGCCGCGCTATCCATTTCGTTGCTGAGCCACCAGCGAGTGAGCCTTCGGACACCACCGTAAAAGTTGCCCTCAATCATCGTTTCGAGATCCTGTGGCCAGGCCGGCAGCAAATGACGCCAGGTTGTTCCGCGGGAGTATCCTCGGCTCAGCAGCCGCAGCGCATCTCCGTCCAAAAGGATCTCCTGAGCGGGGCTTTCTTCATCAGGCTGCCATTGGACGGGCATCGGCGACAACTCTGCTGTGCTTACGACGCCACGGAACCGATCGAGGAGGTTTGGCGTTGCCGGCTGATCGTTTTGCCCCGGGTCCGGCCGTGCCGCGTCAGCGATACGCCTCAGGGCAGCATCCACTTCGAGCGGGTGGTCGAAGGTGTGGTCGGGGCCCTCCAGCGCGCTAAAGGTCACCCTGCTGACAAGCTGCGGATACTCACGCAGTATGGCCATGCCCCAGTGGGATCCGAAGCTGTTGCCGACAAGCTGGATATCTTCATAGCCCAAAGCACTGGCCACCGCTGCCACGTCGTGCGCCATCTCCACAACGTTGTAACCGGATAGATCGACGCCCTGGTCTTCGTAGAGGCGGCGGCACACCTGCATGCCCGTGCGCAGACGCGCTTGACGTTCCCGGGCGCTATCAACCTGATCAATCGAGACCGCAGGCAGATCGGGGCAGGGTAGCGGCCCGCTATTGCCAAAGCCGCGCTGCCCAACCACGACAACGTCAGCGAGGCGGGTGTATCGCTCAAGGAAGAATTCGTAGTAGCCGACACGGGCCAGATCGTCCTCGAGCCCCTCGAAGCCTGGACCACCCTTGAGGACAAAGATCGGCGGCACGTTTCCACTACCTTCTCCAGTCCACGGCAGGCGATGAAACTCCAGGTCAATGCTACGAGCACTTTGACGACCGCGGTTCTCCGGTACCGAAAGAATTCCGCGGTCGTAGCGGTATGTTCCGCCACTTTCCAGCGATGCGGTGCGATCAGAGAGGCGCGTGAGTGGTTTGGAGGCCTCTCCAGGCGACTCGCTGTTAGTTGAGCAGCCGATCATACCCACGCAGAAGACCACCAGAAATCCGAGTCCTGCTACGAGCGAAGAGAGGGAATGAGAAACCGCCAGCTTTTTTATCTTCATATAAAGATATTAAGTCAAGTTTATCTTTACGTAAAGATAAATTCGCCTACACATATTTCCACAACGTGTCTGGGAATGCAGCACAGTAACGGTTGGGGTGGCCGTCGGCACCGATGGCCGACAGGCCTGTAGTCGCAGCTAAGGGCAGCGAAAAGCCGCTGCCCGCCTCAGGTTTTCGGCGGCTTCGGCTTCTGCGTTTTAGCGTAGACCTCAAGGCTCGAGAGGTTGGGCTTGTCCCACTCGTCTCTCGGCGGCGCCTCCAGCATTTTCGGATGGTGTTTCTCCGCATGCGCCAGGACCTTGGGCTTAAAACCGTCCAGCGAATCAAATGAATGAAACGTCGAGTGGTAAACAATGTGCCCGGGCGCCTGCCCCATCAGCATCCAGGGGAGCCAAGGGGTCACGCGCGACCATGATCCGGTGATGTGCACCGAGGTCATCTCCGGATTCTGCAGATCCGCAAGCTTTGCGGAGGTGGTAAAAAATTCGCTGACCCGGTTCATCTTTCCCGCGCTTTCACGCGGCCACTTGTCCGGCTGCAGGGCCGCCGGGTAATAGAGATTGATGTGCCGGCGCTTCTGCACCATGCCGTTACCCGCATCAAAAAAGCCGTTGCTGAACGGAATCGGCGGCTTGGGCTTGGGTTTGTTGAGTCCGCCGTAATTGGGCTCGAAACGTTTTACCTCTTCCGCGAATGAGTGATTCCACGGATCGTTGATCACGTCGACCACCTCAACCTCTTCGTCGATGTAGTGGTTTTTCCAGGTGCGAAGGACGTCTCCAGTTCTTAGGTCCGTATAGAAAATGGCTTCCCGATGCGGAACGCGGTAGCTGCCGTCAGGCTGCGCCCAGGCGCGGGCCACCGAGACCACCTCGAAACCAAACAGGTCCTGCAGCGCTCCACCGTCGCGTACGCCGCATACCACGCCGCTGACGCTGGCCCATTTCTGCTTGCTTTCGTCGAGATTGGCGTCAATCCGTACCGCTGCGTTAACGTTTCCTTTGGGTGTGGTGAGATCGATGTAAGGACCCTTGAACCCCGCAGGCACCTCGGACTCCGCCAGGATCTCGGTCGAAGCGCCCAGGCCCACAGCCATGGAACCTGTCAAAATCATCATGTCGCGCCTGTTCATAATCACACCCTCAATCAAAAAAGAACGTCGTCAGCCGACCGCGCACTGGCAAGCGTCGAACTGCCGCCCACCTCAACCATAATCGGATTAAGCGCGTGCCGCCAGACCTAGGCGAGCCGGGTAAGCCAGTTGTAACTCGGGGCGTTCAACACGGCAATTACTCAAACGAATCAGCAAAGATGGTCTCCTGCAGCGGAACCGCGGCCGCTTCAAACGCACCGATATCGCAGCCGGGCTGGCCGTTACCGACACCGTCTGTCGCTCGCGGCTGGCCACGCTGATCGGTCCCTGGACAGGATGCTAGCAACCCGCCATCCCTTGCCGGGCTGCCCGGCAGCAGCGCGTAGGTTCGGGTCGGGCCGCCGTTGTCCAGCAGTTCGGTGATGCCGGGTGGTGCATCCAGCTTGTCCAGGCTGGCATTCCAGCCGCTGCAGCCGTCGGGCCGTTCCACCAGGTTACCGCCGCCGGAGATCAGGCTGCCGCCGAGCGACTGGCAGTCCGCGCCCGTGCTCGCTGCGTTGTCCGCCAACAGTGAATTGGTTGTGTCCAGCGTGCCGCCGTCCAGCAGCACACCACCGCCACGAACGGCGGAGTTACCCGCTACCGTTACGTTCAGCAAGGTCATCGTACCGCCCTGAAGCAGGATAGCTCCGCCATCACCGCTGGCGCGGTTCGCTGAGAGGGTCACGTTCGTGAGCTGAGCACCGCCGTTCACCATGACAATCCCGGCGCCGTCTGCAGCGGTGTTGGCGCTGATCACGCTGTTTTCGATCAGCAGCGCGTCCGGCTGGGTGCTGTCGACCCAGATCGCGCCGCCCGCGCCCGCCGCGTCGTTGCCGGTGATGCGCACGTTGCGCAGGACCACCCGGCCGTCGCCGGTTACGCGAATTGCGGCGCCGTTGTCACCCTCAGCGGAGAGCCCGCCCGAAAGCGTCACGCCTTCCAGCACGAGGGTTGCGGTTACGTCCAGCACCCGGTCGACGCCGCCCGCGTTGATGAAAGAGAAATGCGGGCCATTACCGGTAATTGTGAGATCTTCAGTCACATCCAGATCACCCAGTGCCGACGACTTGGTCAGGCCCGGGGGCATTTGCGTCAACGCAAACACGCCGTTGCCCAGCGCAATCGAGTTGATCGACGCAGACGCGTTGGCTTCCATCACGGCTGCCCGAAGATTGCAGGTCCTGGTGTTGTTGCCCTCACAGAGACCGTCGCCCGGAACCGCATCCTCATCATCCGCCAGTTCCTGATCGCCCGCTCCGCCGATGATGATGTCCGCATCCGTCGCCAGCGGCGTCGTGACAACCAGTTTGTTGGCTCCTTTTCTGTCAGTTTGATCCACCAGTACGTCAACCTCGCTCGTCACGCTGTTGGCGCCGCCGGGGTCCGCCGGCACGATGATCGGAATGGTGATGGTGTCGCTTTCGCCCGTTGCAAGATCGCCGAAGCTGCACGACGCTCGGCTGCCCGTCAGCGTGCAGCCCGCCGGCGCTGAGGTGATCAGCACCGGATCGATGTCGACAGTGGCGGTCAGGCCAGTGGCGGTGAGACCCGAGCCGCTCGACGGCTGTTCATTGGTCAGCGTGATTTCGTAGTTGCTCGACTGGCCTTGCACAAGCACGTCGGGTCCATTCACGGTCAGCGTCAGATCCAGCAGGTCCTCGACCTGCACGTCGACCGGCGAACACAGCGTGAGCGAGTCCGCCGTCGGAACCTTGTTCCCGCTGGAGTCGTCGATCTGGTCGGTGACGCAGAACTGGACGCTGAACAAACCGGCGTTTTCGAACACGTGACTGGCCCGGATTGAGCCGTCACCCGTGGCGCGCTCCATCAGCATGGGGCCGGTAATCATGCCCATCATGGTGATCTCCCCCTCGGGCTCGTCTGGGCTGCCGTCGTTCCATCGCACCAGCAGGGAATGTTTGTCCGCGGCGTCCGGATCGGTCAGCGTGCCTTCCAGTAGGGTGTCAAAACCCCGCGCTGCCGTAATCGGTTCGTCATCGAAGGTTACGACGGCCGGGTCGTTGACGTTTTCCACCAGGTTGGTGACCGCCTCGCTGGCCGAGGTATCCAGACCGTCGCTCGTGTTGAAGCTGAAGTGGTCTTCGCCAACAAAATTGAGATCCGGTGTATAGGTCGCCTGGTTGCCGCTTAGGGTCAGCGTTCCGTGCTGCGGCATCTCAGTGATAGTGAAGGTCAGCATGTCCAGCGGATCGGGATCTGACCCGTCCAGCGTAATCAGCGTCGGCGTGTCTTCCCGTACCTCTACCGTGATGCCCGGCGTGGCAAAGGGTGGTCGGAAGTTTCGGGCCACCTCGATTTCCACCAGCGCCGGCGCGCTGCGCTGCATCTGGCCCGAATCCGGATCTCTCACGCCGTCCGAAACGCTGAAGGTAAAGGTATCGACGCAGTCAGCGCTTAGCACGCAGGCAAAGTTGTTGTTGGACGAGTAGTCAAGGATCGCGAAGTCATCGCCAATTTCCTTGAAGGGGGTGGTCTGGGATACGTGAAGGAGTTCGGTGAACGTATCTAAGATAAAAAAGTGGTTAGAGTTCACGGCGATGTCGCTGGGGCGGCCGAAGTCGCCGATCACAAAACAGTTGCCGTCACACTCCGACTCCGCCTGCCCGGCAAAAAACCCGTCCGGCGTAAAGCGCTGCACACGGAAGTTTTGAAAATCCGTCACGTAAAGGTTGTCGTTGGGATCGATGGCAATGCCGCGAGGGTCGTCGAACTGGCCGGGCTGGCCCCCTCTCGCGACACCGAACCCGTCTTCACACCACTCGTCGGTACAGCTATAGCCAAGCGTGCGTTCGTTGGCGACATCACACACGGCCTGATCACCGGGTGCCCGGTCGACGGTGCAGCGACCCATCCACCGGATTTCGGTGCTGAAATCGAAGTAGCCGTCGTCCGTTGGAGCCGCGCGCGGAATTTTGTAAATGCGCTCGTTTACGGACGCGTAGACGTTGTCGTCCGTGTCGATTGCCAGGTCAGCGTTATTGTTGCCGCTGCCGTCGATACTCAGCACCAGCCCCAGGTACTCGGGTCGGATGCTGTTGCCGTTGGGATCAATCTCGGCTCGAACGGCGTGGACGTTTCCCTGATTATCAACAACGTAAATCACACCCTGCGTATCCGCGACCGCGCCGCGGGCAAAAGGAATATTGCGAGAGCCTCCATCCCTGGTCGGCATGCTGAACAGGTTGTAAAACTGAATCGGATTGAGGTCGGCATCCAGTGTCTCTATCGAGCTTCGGCTGATTTCACCGAAGGTGCTGTAGACCCGGTCAGTTCGAATATCGATATACAGATCGTCGGGCTCGTCATTCTGCACTTCTGCGGCGATAAAAGTGCCTGCGGAATCAAAAACTGCCAGCCGAAAGTCAAAGCTCGGGGGCAGGCCGCGGTCCTCGCGACACTCAACCAGCCCGCGATCGATCACATAGGTAGTGCCATCATCGAGCACGGAGAAATAGCTGGGGTCGCGAATCACCTCCAGGTCGAGAAAGCTGCCCATACCGGGCGTCCGGTTTTCGCAGATCTCCTCGACGTCCTCGTCGGTCAAATTCGCCTCCAGCCGATAATCCTCGATGAAAAACGGATAGAGCGGCGCCACAAAAAAGCCGTTCTCAGGATAGTCTTCGATAAAGAAGTTGAGCGGGTCGCCGTCGGGGTCACTCCCCTCAACCCGCAGCTCCATCGGCTCAAACGAAACAGCGTTGGCGCGCTCGCCGCCGGTCTGGGACAGCGCCTCAGGTGTGATGTTGCTGTTCTTGATGTTGACCCGCTGAACCGCTGATGCGGCGTTGCCCGAGGCGTCGGTGGCTGTCCAGGTAATGTCGTGGATGCCGGGCGATAGCGGAAACTGGGCGTCATTGATAATGACGGGATTCAGATCCACGAGGTCAAACACCAGCGGTTGCCCAAGATCCAGCGTCACCTGCGTTTCGCTGGTCAGCTCAACGATATCCATCGGCGGCTGGATGACCGGCGGGCGGGTGTCCACGACGCGGACGCGCTGAGTTGTGGAGGCTTCGTTGCGCAACCCCTGCTCGTTGGGCCCCGCGTCTCGGGCAAGCCAGGTGATTTCAAAGGAGTTGTCCTGGACAGCGGTGTCGACCGGCCAGAACACCCGCAGTTCGTCGCTGGGAAAGGTCGGGCCGAAGCTGGTGGCCCGGTCGCAGGCGTCGGACACGTTGTACATGCCCCGCAGGAAGCTGCGGAACCGACTGGCAGAAACGCCGCCGATCTCGTCAGCTTCGATAACAACATTGTCGATAAACGCCAGGTCTGCGCCGTTGACCTGCCCGTCGCCGTTGAAGTCACCGCTGGCTTTGTCGATCTCTGGCGGGTGTACATCGTAGATCGCCACAATCTGATTACGGTCGACGAAGTTGCCGAAGCGCCAGCCGCCCAGCGCGATGTCCCAGACGATCTGGGTCACCTCTACCAGCACCTGCAGCGCAAACTGCTTGACCGCCGGGTTCTTGGTGCCCTGCGGGAACTTGGGCACCGGTACAAACACAAAGTCCAGCAGCCCCATGTTGACGTCGAAGCGGTAGGTGTTGCCGCCCCGCCCCACCTTGTGCGTCAGCTGCCGCTGACTGGAATACGGGCATAGATGGCCCGAGTTGCTGATCTCCTTGACGCCATCACAGTCTGAGTAGATGCCGTCGGTGGCAAACTCATCGCCCAGAAAGGCCGCCAGGCTTGCGTCGTCCACAAACGGCGGTAGCAATCCACGCAACATGTAGACCTCAACGTCGGAGTTCTGGTGCACCACCTGCGGCGTGCCCAGCTCACCCCAGTCATAGTCGTACTGCACCGGGATGCCCAGCACGTTGGTGAACTGCGAATGCACCCGCTTGTGGTCGAAGGTCTTGAAGCAGGCGCTTGGGCTATTGGGGTCCGCGTTAAACGGATCGTCGGCGTAGGCAATGATGTCGGCAGGCGCCACCGCAAACGGCAGGCAAAACTTCAGCGCCAGATTGGCGCTGTGGGCCGCCAGGCCAAAACCCAAGCCAAGCGGCTCCGGGGCCACGAGCGAGGCCCCGAGGGAAAAATTGTGCGCCGCGAGCAGCGGAAACTGGCAAATCAGCGCCGGGGTATTTGAGCTCAGATCACGGTTTCTCAGGCTGCCGACGTAGACTCGGCCAATAAACTCGTTCTCCGCCCCGCCGACGGTCTCGCGGATCTCGATCTGGTCAAACGTCCGATCGCTCCAGAGCCCAACAAAACGCGTTGCCGAGTCGGTAGAAACGGACGCGGATGCCACCGTTTGACCATCGCGCCGCAGGAGAATCGCAAAAGTTGAGTTGCTGCCCGAATCGGCGAAATCGAAGCCGATCGCTGATGCAGAAAAGCTGAGATCGAGGTTTAGATTAGTCGAGCCGTTCAGTGCCAGGTCATTGCCAGGAAACAGCGACGTCCACTCGGAGAAATTCAGCCCCGACCCCTGCACGGGCGTGAAGGTCACGCTGCCGGATTCGAAGGACGTGGCGCCCAGGTTACCGCTTGGATACGGCTCCGTGACCTGACTTGCTCCCGTCAGCGTCAGAAATCGAGACTTGCTGGTAATGACATCGGTAATCGCGAGCGCTGCCGAGCACCAGCACATGCTCAGCACAATTAGAAAAATATTCCGTAAGCCACTCATGACGTTCTCTCATCGTGTCCTTCGGTGAGTATGCTGGCGGCAGGTTTGTGGCGGAATATCGGCTGGTTGCCAAAGATTGTACGGTGGTTGCGGGCCTGGCCTAAGTCGTTGAATTTAAAGAAGTCGCTGGGCGGACGGTTCGGTTAGCAACCTTGGTTGGTCATTCCTCGAAGCCGTCGGAGAAAACTGCACTTAGGTCGGGAAACTCAAACGCACCATCCTCAAACAGATACAGCCCCAGCGGACTGCCTGGACTGACGACCGTACCGTCGCCTGCGGCTACCGAGCGAGCGAACCCAAGACCCGGCGGCCCAACGCCGCGATCCCTTGGCGCTATCTTCGCAACCTGCCGCCAAATGCCGCCTGCATCCCGCTCAAAGACGTAGATGGCTGACATCACCCGGCCAAGGTCTGCCGCAGAACCGATCAGCAGGCGCTGCTCATCCAGCGCCAGGCTCAGGCCAAAAACATCGACCCGGCCCTCGTCCGCAGGCATGAGCGTCTGCTGGGGCTGCCAGTCGCCTGACGCGTCTCGTTCAAACAGGTAAACGCGCTTACCCAGCGGGTCCGCGATGGCCACGCGCCCATCCTCGGCCGCCAGCCGCCCGCCAAACACCTGGCTATTTGGCTCGGTCGCCCGCAGCGTCTGCTCCCTTCGCCAGGCCACGCCGTTGTTGCGAATGACTTGAACGGTGCCAAGACCACCGCCGAAGCCTCTGTCGAACGCGCTGACCAGCAGCTCATCGTCCGCCGTGAACGCGAGCTGACCGGCGAAGGGTTGGCCGGAGTCAAAGCTGTTGCCAGGCACGGGCAGCTCCTCCAGACGGATACTAATGCGGCTGACCAAGTCCCACTCACCCGTCGCCAGGCGTTCAAAGATATAGACCAGGCTCGATGGCATGCCTTTGCCGGGAGGCGGAGTAAATAGCGGCGCACTGACGGCGGCGAGGTCCCCCCGCAGGGCAACGCCAGTACCATATTCATTGTTTTGCGGCAGCGCGGCGGGCGTCTGGAAATTCTCGTCGCGAAGGAATTCGCCGCTTGGCTGGCGATCAAAAATCTCGGCGGTCAGGCTGAGGTTAGACCCGATCAGCGCCCGGTTTCCGTCAAGCGCCAGCGCCCGACCGAATTGATTCGCAATCAACAAGCCGCCCGTGGCGGGCATCACGATCGGTGACGGCGAGACAACCCAGCGTTCCCCCTGCCGATCGAAGACGTCCACCTGATTGCTCTGCTCAGTGGCCAGCAGCGTGTCGGAGTCCAGGGCAACAGCGCTGCGGTAGCTCGACCTGGCCGTGCCTGAGGACAGCTCTTCAATCGGCGAAAGCCCATAGCTAAAGGCAAAGTCGCACCGCGCACCGCCATATTCGGGCCGAGCGGCACAGCGCAGACCCAGGTCTTCGAAGGTTGGCTGCTGGTCGGTATTCAAATCATAAAACGCCCCCAGCAACGTTGATCCAACCTCGGTGCTGTCAAAGATCAGCTCCGCTATGGGAACTTCAGACACAAACCCATGACCGATACGCGACGCTGACGAAGGGTCCTCAGGACCCTCGAGCGCATCGATCATGCCGCCCTGCGAATCGACGAGCGTCACGGTCACAAGGGCACCGGCGGCCACAGAGCCGTAGTAGCTGTAGAACGCATGAATCGGCGGATCAAACCGCAGGCTCAGCGTATCCCCATCGGTGATGTAGGCGTCAGCTACGTCCTCCAGCGCGACCCCGTCGCGGATCGGACAGCTACCGTCGGACAAACTAACCTGAATTGTTCCGCCACCCGCCAGCAGGATGACCTGAGTGCCGACACCGGACAGGCAGCCGTTGCCGGGCTGAAGCGCAAAGTCCTGTTCGAAAGCCCGCGCCTGCCAGTCGCCCGCCTGCGCCGCCCACGCGTAGATATCGACGCCGTAGTCGGTGACAGACGCCCGCGAAGCGCCGGTGAAGTGACCGGCGGCGAGCAACACAATCACCTGCAGGCACCAAAGCCTGAACCGACGGATTGGTATCGCTTTCCCGCCGATAGGTATCGGGCCGATTACCATTGAATCCCTCCTTGTCATGCTCTTCAGTCTGCACGCCGAGACATCTCGTAGCATGCTCCGCCGTTGCAGATCTTTGCTTTGTGGCGCATTGGCACCCGCAATTGGCTATGGCGTGATCCGTGGCCTTTCAGGGTCAAAAACCGTCGAAAACCCGGCACGCCGGGTATCATGACCACCGTGAGGACCAAAGAATCAGCCGCGCAGTCCGGCGCCCCGGCACCGGCAAAAGCAGGGAGATCCTCGAGGCAACGATTTCCCACCACCAGAGCGGGGGCCATCGGCTTGCGTCGCTTAGCCTTATGCTTTCTGCTGCTTGGCCTAATCGTTACGGTCAGCGCCGTAGCGCAAACGCCCGCCGGCAAGCCGCTGATCGAGTCCTGGACCATGGCCGAGTACGGCGGCAACGCGCAGAACTGGGTGATTCGTCAGGGGCCGGATGGCCTGATCTACGCCGGCAACAGCTCCAGCCTGCTGGTTTATGACGGAGCGAGCTGGCGCAACGTCCAGACGCAGAACGATGGCCGGGTACGCGACCTGAAGATCGACGAACAGGGTGGCGTCTGGGTCGCCTCGCCGAGCAACTTTGGGGTTTTTCGACGCGACAGCCGGGGCGAGCTGGCTTATCGGTCAATCAGCGATGAGCTGCCCGAGGATGAACGAAACTTCGGCGAGACCCGCCACGTGCATTTTCTCGGTGATGCGGTCTACTTCAACACGATCGACCGGATCTATCGCTGGGACGGCGACGGGTTCAGAACGATGGACCGTTGGGACGGTCCGTTCAGCATCACTTTCGTGCTGGGTGATCGCTACTACGTGTTTTCCAAAGACCGACTTTACGACCTGACCGACCTTCCCGCCGAACCGCCCGAGCCACTGGATCGCTGGCGCTGGCCCGAAAGCAGCAAGATCACGTTTTTTGTGCCGCTCGACCCGGAGCGCATCGTGATCGGCACCTACGACGATGGCATGTATCTGTTGAGCGATGGGCCGCCTGAGCGGTTCAACAACGATGAGTCGCTGCGGACTGCCTGGCCCTACCAGGGGCTGCTCTTGAGTGACGGCACCGTTGCGGTGAGCACCATCAACAGCGGCGTGTTCCGGCTGGGGGTAGACGGTCAGCTCCTCGAGCAGGTCGACCGGGACGCCGGGCTCACCCAGAACACGACGACCGGTATCACCGTCGACCATCAGGGCGGCTTGTGGCTGGCCCAGGATGCCGCCATCGCTCGTGTAGAGCTGCAGCGATCGCTGCGCGTCTATGACGCTGACCTGAACATGAACTCACCGCGGGCGATTGTTGAGCAGGATAGTGAGCTGCTGGTTGGCGGGCTGATCGGTGTGGGGCTGCTAACCGAAGGTGAGGGTTCGGTCGGTGAGCTGGTTTCGCTGGAAGCACCCATCCAGGAGTCGTTCGACATGCAGCTGACGCCAGAAGGCCTGCTGGTGGCGGGCCACAATGGCGTCCAGCTCATGCAGATCGACATCAAGGCACGAACCGCTGTCAGCGACGGCGTCCTGCTGAGCCACAGCTACGCCTACTCACTTTTTCCGTCGCGCTTTCGCAACGCTTTTTATGTCGAACTCGATGCCGGCATGGGCTTGTTGACCAATGATGGAAGTGGGTGGGTCGCCCAGGATCAGATCGCCGGTATCGATGAACGCATTGGGCCCTTGGCGGAAGCTGATGACGGCACCGTTTGGGCCGGGTCCGGTACGGGTCAGTTTCACCAGCTTCGATGGGAGGGCAATTCGCTGAACTTGATCCGGACGCTTGACGCTGACGACGGTGTCCCGGAAGGCAACGCCCACGTGTTTCGTGCTGGGGGTCGGCTGGTTTTCGGTACGACCCAAGGTGGCTATCAGCTCACCGCAGACGGCAACGCGCTGGAGCTGGACCCGCTGTTTGGTAATGAACAGCTTGGCGAGACCAAAGACGTATTCAGGCTCGACGAGTATCGGCCCGGTAAGCTGCTGGCGGTGCTTGGCGGGGTGTCAGACATCTGGCACGGCAGCATCGAGCCCTCTGGACAGTTCGTCTGGGAGGGGCGCGTTCTTCGTGACATCAATGAGGGGGCTACAGCGTTTTTCCGACTGCTGCGTGGCAAGGTGTGGCTGCCACGCTTGCCGGACCTGCTGGCCGTGAACCCGGATGAATTTGCCTCAAAGGCTGACGCTGAAAGTCAGGTGCACGTTCGTCGGATGGGGTACACCGACACCGGGGACCTATTGCTGGCTGGGAATGGCGGCGAGCTGTCGGCGGTGCTTCCCAACCGGCGTGACGCGCTCCGCTTCGAATATGCGCTCGCCAGTTTTCAGCAGCCCAGGCGCAACGAGTACCGGGTCCGCCTCAATGGACTGGAAGAGGGGTTCAGTCCCTGGAGTGAGGAAACGCGCCGCGATTACACCAATCTTCCTGGCGGCGACTATCAATTCGAGGTGGAAGCCCGAAACGTTTTAGGTGAGGTATCGCGTTCGGCGCCCCTCGCGTTTTCGGTACGGCCCCCTGCCTATCTCTCAGGCCCAGCGCTCGCGGCCTACGGCGCAGCGGGCATCCTCCTGCTCTGGCTGGCCGGCTGGCTGGGCCAGCGACGAAGACAGGCCACGCTGCTGGCGCGCCAGCAGGAGCTGGAAACGGAAGTTGCGGAGCGGACCGGTGAAGTTCGCCGCCAGGCCCGGGAGCTCAAGGCGCTGAACGAGGCGCAGTCGCAATTTTTTGCCAACGTATCCCATGAATTCCGCACGCCTCTGACACTGGCCCGGGGCCCGCTGGAGGAGCTGGCGAGCGGGCGGGCAGGCGAGCTGAGCGAGGAGGCTCAGCAGCATGTGGCCATGGCCTTGCGCAACACCCACACGCTGCAGGGTTTGATCGGACAGATCCTGGACCTGAAACGCCTGGAAGCCGGCGAGATGCCGGTATCGATCGCACGGGACAACCTGGCAAAGCTGATCAAAGAAGGTGTGTTGAGCTTTGTGAATGAGGCGGAAAAACAGGCAGTGGTGCTCGACGCAGCCGGCATCAGCGAGACGGTGATCGCCGATTACGATCCCGGTCATATGCAGCAGGTGATTCGGAACCTCATGTCAAACGCCATGAAATTCAGCCCCGCAGGGGGCGCCATCAGCGTCACGCTCACCGTCGAGCCTGGCCCCGACCACCAGGAGGTGGTGCTGGTGGTCGCCGACCAGGGTCCCGGAATAACGGAAAAAGATCTGCCCCGAATTTTTGAGCGCTACTATCAGGGCGACCAAACTCACGCCAGCGCGCCGGGAACCGGCATCGGCCTGGCGCTGGTCAGAGACCTCGTGTGCCTTCACCGCGGCGACATTTCGGCGACCAGCAAGCCCGGCAGCGGCGCTCGTTTTGAGGTCCGATTCCCCGACGAGCTGCCGGACCTTCGCCAGGAGGCTCGCCCCGTGGTGGATCCGGAAGTCGAGCTCGCCTCGCTCGACAGCGACGACATTCCCACCGTGTTGCTGGTCGACGACAATGAGGAGCTGCGCGGTTTTCTCAGCATGCGCCTCGGAGCCAACTACCGAATCCTGCAGGCCGCAGATGGTCAGGCCGGGCTCGACACCGCGCGAGCGGAAGTGCCCGATGTGATCATCAGCGATGTCATGATGCCGGTGAAGGACGGCCTCCAGATGACAGCCGAGCTGAAACAGGATCCGGAAACCGACTTCATTCCGATCATCTTGCTGAGCGCCAAAACCACTAAACGCGATACCGTGACCGGACTGGAGCTCGGCGCCGACGACTACCTCGCCAAGCCTTTCGATACCGCTGAACTCGCCGCCCGCGTGGCGGGACTGATCAGCTCGAGGCGCCGCTTACGGGAGCTCGCGGCAGCGGAGCCACAAGAAACGCGGTCCGCGTTTATGACCAGAGCACACGAGGTGCTCGATGAACGCCTCGGCGATGGCGACTTTGGCCCACGGGACTGGGCCGAGGCGCTGCATATGGATCGAACCACGCTTTACCGGCAGCTCAAAAAGGAAACCGACCTGGCGCCTGAGGAGTACCTTCGCGAACAACGGCTGCTCCAGGCGGCAACATTGCTGAAAAACAAGGCCGGTAACGTGAGCCAGGTTGCGATGACGGTGGGCTTCAACAGCGTGTCGTATTTTTCCCGGCGCTTCAAAGAGCGCTTCGGCGTTTCGCCGGCGGGTTATGCGCGTTAGAGCGGCAGCGTAACCACCAGCCGGGCCCCGGATTTCCAGGTCCGGTCCAGAGCTAGGCTGCCACCGTGAGCTTCGGCAACCAGCCGCGCGAGATAAAGCCCGAGACCGGTGCCGCCCGTTTGGCGAGCCCGGGAGGCGTCACTCCGGAAGAAGGGTTCGCCGAGTGCCTCAGCCTGCTGTTCGTCCAGGCCCGGACCGTGGTCGGCGACGGCGATCTGCAGGTGATCGACGTCGCGTCTCGCCTGGATTGCCACCGGTCCTTCTTCTCGATTCCCGTAGCGCAGCGCGTTGGCAATCAAGTTCTTCAGCATCAGCGTCAGCCTGACCCGATCGGCAAGAAGCGTGACGTCGGTTTCCATCTCCACCTGAATGTACTCACCGTCGCGGGCAAAGTAATCACGCAGCATGGTCTCGATCAGATCGCTGATGACAACCTCTGAGCGGGCCAGCGCGCGGTGCCGATCGTTGAGCCGTTCGGCCTCCAGCAGCGCGTCGATGATGGTCTCCATCTCGAGCGCATCTTCCTTCATTCCCTCAGACTGAGCGGTTGGTTCGGACAGCTCCAGCGCCAGCTTCATGCGCGACAGGGGTGTGCGCAGCTCGTGGCTGATGCCGAGCAGCAGCTGACGCTTGGCGTCCAGCATGCGTTGAACCTGATCAGCCATCGCGTTGATTTCACTCGCCAGGTCACCCAGCTGATCCTGTCGGACCCGGGTTATCCGGTGCTGCAGCTCCCCTCCACCCATCTTTGCCGCACCCTCTCGTATCGCATCCAGCGGTTTGAACAACCACCGCACGGCAAGGTAGGCCAGGAGCACCAGCGCGAGTCCAATAACCATAATCAACGGCGTTAGCTGGCGGTCATCGATCGGCTGACGCAATGTCGGCGTTGCCACCACGATGACGTAGGGGCCGTTGACCATGCGAAGGTAGCCGCGGCCACCCCAAACGGCGAACGTCACATCTTCCAGGTCGCGGAGCCAGGTCTGTACGTCGGCGCCAAACGTTTCGCTCGACCCAAATTCCAGTTCAGTAAGCGGGGGGAAATCAGGATGGGAGGCCCAATCCAGATCGGGGCCGGCAAGCCGTATGTCCACCGGTACCTTTTGGGTGATCGCCTCAGCCCTTGCTATCTCCGGCGGGAAACCGACATCCTGCCGCACGTAGTTCACGTGCAGCGACAGGTGGCCGCTGACCAGCTCGCGCAGCTGATCGGTGGCGTATACCCAGCGCACCGCCAGACTTGCGCCGTACGCGAACAGGGCTCCTAACAGCAGGAAAATGATCAGCAGCCGCAGCGACAGCGATCGAGTCAGGCGGTTGCTCATTCGCTGACTGACTGGCCGGTAAACAGATACCCATAACCCCAGGCGGTCTGAATCAGTCGACCCGGTTTTTCCGTGTCGTTGAGCTTCTGGCGCAGTCGGCTGATCATGATGTCCACCGAGCGGGTGAGAATTGTCGAGTCGATCCCTTTGAGCTGATTAAGGATCTCATCCCGCGACATTTTCTGTCCCGGGTTGCTGGCGAGCAGGAACAGCAGCTCGTATTCCATGGACGTGAGATTGACCTCAGCACCATCAGCGTGCACCGAGCGCTTGGACGGATCGATTTCCAGCCCCTCAAAGCGCAGCACACCATTTTGTGGTGCTTCAGATTGCCCGCCGGATCGGCGCAGAATCGTGTTGATGCGGGCAACCAGTTCGCGGGGCTCAAACGGTTTGGTGATGTAGTCGTCAGCGCCGAGCTCAAGGCCGGATACGCGATCGATCACGTCGTCACGGGCGGTAAGCATGATCACCGGAAGCTGGCCCTGGCGCCGGACCTCCCGACAAATCTCAAAACCATCTTTGCCAGGCAGCATCACGTCGAGCAGCAGCAGGTCAGGCTTTTCGGTGTCGATCATCGGCAGCCCGGTCTCCGCGTCCCCGGCACAGATCAACTCGATGCCAAAGCGCTCAAAGTAGCTTTTGAGCAGCGCCGAGTGGCGCTCGTCGTCGTCAATGATCAGGACCCTGTTCATGGCCACAGCATAGCGGCATTGGGCATCAAAAAATCGTTCAAACACCGAGTTTCGGGGCTACAGATACATTTAGAAACAACTGGAAAAGGAACAGAGACCTCTGAAAGGCGCCGGAGCCGCAGGATGTGTCCATCACAACAGGAGACACCATCATGCAGTTCCAAACCGAAACCGGCGCAACCGCCATGGCAAGCCTGCCAGCCGCGAAGACGCCATCCACCGTCCACGTGCTGGCCAACGCTGTAGCCTTCAAGCTGGTGTGGGCCGCCGCCATCCTCGGGGCAGCCAACCTTAGCCCCTGGCTCGGCGTCTGGGCCGCAGCAGCCGTCCTGACGGGCCATCTGTTTGCCGTACCCAACAAACACCAGGAACTTCGGCTGGTGCTGTTGACAGCCCTGATTGGCTTCAGCACCGACAGCCTGTTTGCTGCCACCGGCATGCTGCAGTACACGTCGGGGCAGCTCGCATCATGGCTCGCGCCGGTGTGGATCTTCGGCCTGTGGATCGGTTTTGGCACCACGCTGAACGTCGCCTTCCGCTGGCTGCAGCACCGCTGGACGGTGGCAACGATTCTCGGCGCCGTCTCCGGACCGCTGTCGTATCTCGCCGGCGCAAAGATGGGAGCCGTGACCTTTCCCGACACCGCGCTGGCGCTGGTCAGCCTGTCGGCAACCTGGTCGGTGCTGCTCC
This sequence comes from Pseudomonadota bacterium, assembly GCA_039033415.1. NCBI lineage: Bacteria > Pseudomonadati > Pseudomonadota > Pseudomonadota bacterium. Next base: position 31,485 of record JBCCCR010000030.1, read on the forward strand.
CCAGCCTGCTGGCGCTCGCTTCCAATTTCGGCTCAACGGCTGAGTCGCGGGAGGTGGCCCATGTTTGAGCTGAGCGCATTTTTGACGGCCCTCGCGGCGGTTGTCGCGTTCGCCGGCCTGGGTTGGGTGCTGAGCCTGCGGCTGAAGGATGTGAGCATCGTCGATTCAATGTGGTCGCTCATGTTTTTGCTGACCGTCTCGACGTATGCCTTCACCCTGAGCTCAACCGGCCCCCGCGTTGCGCTGGTGCTGGCCCTGCTGGCGATCTGGGCGATTCGGCTGTCGGCCTACATCACCTGGAGAAACTGGGGTGAGGGTGAAGACTTTCGCTACCAGGAGATCCGCGCGAACAACCAGCCGGGCTTCGAGTTTAAGAGTCTGTACATCGTGTTTGGACTGCAGGCGCTGCTGGCGTTTGTCATCGCTCTGCCGCTGCTGGTGGCGGTCCAGAGCGACGCGCCGCTCGGGCCGCTGGACGCGGCTGGTGCGTTGCTTTGGCTGATCGGCCTGATCTTTGAGGCCGGCGGCGACTGGCAGCTGACTCGCTTCCGGGCCAGCCCCGACAACCGCGGCAAGGTGCTGGACAGCGGTCTCTGGGGCCTTACCCGGCATCCGAACTACTTCGGCGATTTCTGCATTTGGTGGGGTTTCTTCCTGCTGAGCCTCGGCGCCGGAGGCTGGTGGACCTTTATTTCACCGCTGTTGATGTCCGGCCTGCTGCTGCTGAAGGTGTCCGGCGTCGCGCTGCTCGAGAAAGGCATCGGCCAACGCCGGCCGGCTTACGCCCGCTACGTGCGGGAAACCAACGCGTTTTTTCCCGGACCCCGTCGTCGCTCGACCGGTTCGGATCTGGAACAAGGAGATCTGGCATGAAGCTTTTAAATCAACTCTCAACGGCCGCTGCTGGGGCGACCCTGCTGCTGGCAGGCGGTGCCGCCGTCGCCAACGGCAACCTGTCCGCGCTGGACGTAGATACAGAACCGCGCGAATGGAACTTTCAGGTATATCTGAACGACGATCCGATCGGTTATCACAACTTTCGGCTGGACCCACAGGACGGTGGATACCAGCTCCTGACGGAAGCCGAGTTTAAGGTGAAAGTGCTCTTTGTGACCGCCTACCGCTACGAGCACGAAAACATCGAAACATGGCGTGATGGATGCCTGGAGCGGATCGAGGCGCGCACCAACGACAACGGCGATCGTCTGGAGGTTACCGGTCAGCGCGATACCGCTGGCTTCGAGCTGGCGGCGACGGGCGGTAGCGACTCACTGGATTCCGGATGTGTGCATACCTTTGCCTACTGGGACCTGGCGGCGCTCCAAGATGCCCGGCTGCTGAACTCTCAAACCGGTGCCTATCAGTCCGTGGATGTCGACCTCGTCGGTCGTGAGTCGATTGATGTGGACGGTGAGCAGGTTGCCGCAGACCGCTATAGCCTTGAGTCGGAGGGACTCGATCTCGATCTGTGGTACTCACCCGAAGGTGAATGGCTGGGCCTGACTTCTTACGTCAAAAAGGGGCGTCAGCTCCGTTACCGGCTGGTGCGATCATGAGCCGCCTTCGAGCGATTGCGCCGCTGATGCTGCTGGCCACCCTGATTGGATGCGCGGGCCGCAGCCCGGAGCTTGCCACCGTCCCGGAGGTCGACCTGGATCGTTTTATGGGCGACTGGTATGTAATTGCCCACATCCCGGCGTTTGTGGAGCGCAATGCGTATAACGCGATTGAGAGCTACGAGCGCAACGGCGATCGGATCAACACCACGTTTACGTTCCGGAATAAGGGTTTTGACGGACCCGAGAAGCAATATGAACCCAACGCGATTGTGACGGATACAGACTCAAACGCGGTGTGGGGGATGCAGTTCTTGTGGCCGTTTCGTTCCGACTTCCGCATTGTCCACCTGGACGAGGAATACGGCACCACCATCATCGGTCGAAACAAGCGCGACTATGTCTGGATCATGGCTCGCGAGCCGGAGCTGTCCGATGCGGCTTATGAGGCGCTGACCAAGCAGGTAGCAGCCATGGGTTACGACCTCACCGAGCTGCGCCGGGTGCCTCAGCGTTGGCAGAACTCAGCACCCTGATTGAGTGGGAGGTAGGAGAATTGCGCCCCGTCAGCCCGTTCCGGCTGGCGGGGCGCAACTTTCTGCAGATAGTGAGTCGTTCGAGCCCGGTAACTAGCAGCGTTTTGATATAGCCATGGATGGCTTTTTCAACAGTCTACTAAGGCCCAGACGCGGTGGCCTGCTGGCCGTAACCTTCCGGCAGCGTCATGTTGAGATGTTCCGCCAGAAAACCCCAACGGTCCGCATATTCTGCGATCGTCTTGTCGGTAGGCTTGCCGGCACCGTGGCCCGCCCGGGACTCGATACGAATCAGTGCCGGCTTGCCGTCAGGATTGGCCGCCTGCAGCCGGGCGGCATATTTGAAGCTATGGCCTGGCACCACGCGATCGTCGGTATCAGCGGTGGTCACCATGATTGCCGGGTAGTCCACGCCTTCTTTGATGTTGTGATACGGCGAGTATTTCAGCAGCGCAGCAAACTCTTCGGGGTTGTCCGAGGAGCCATAGTCGTCGACCCAGAATCGCCCGGCCGTGAACTTATGAAACCGCAGCATGTCCATCACGCCCACCGCGGGTATGGCGGCGGCAAACAGCTCAGGTCGTTGGTTGACCACAGCACCCACGAGCAGGCCGCCGTTGCTGCCGCCGAAGACCGCCAGCTGGGAGGGGGTTGTCCACTGCTCGGCAATCAGATACTCGGCCGCCGCAATGAAGTCATCGAATACGTTCTGCTTCTTCAGCTTAGTGCCCGCCTTGTGCCAGCCCTGACCGTATTCACCGCCGCCGCGAATGTTGGCGACCGCGTAGATGCCGCCCATCTCCATCCAGGCCAGGCGGGTGACGGAGAACGCGGGCCGCTGCGATGAGTTGAAGCCGCCGTAACCGTAAAGCATCGTCGGGTGCTGTCCGCCCGGCACCAAGTCTTTGCGGTGGCTGATAAACATCGGAACCCGGGTCCCATCTTTGGACTGAAAGAACACCTGGCGCACGATGTAGTCTTCCGGCGCAAAGTCCACGCTTGCCTGGCGAAACGTCTCCTGCTCTCCGCTGCGAACATCGTAGCGATACGTCGTCGGCGGGATGTTGAAGCTGGAGTACGTGTAAAAGGTCTCCGGGTTGTCGGGCGTGCCGGAAAATCCGCTCACTGTTCCGATACCCGGGAGGTTGAGCTCGCGATCGAAAGTGCCGTCTTCCTGGTGGATGCGAATCTGCGACCGAGCATCCTTCAGATAGCTGGTAATGAGCCGGCCGCCGATCATCACGGCCCCCTGCAGCACGTCTTCCCGTTCCGCCACCAGCGGCAGCTCAGCACCCGGCTTGTTCACGTCGATAGCGATCAGACGGCCATTCGGGGCATCCCGATCGGTGCGAAAAACCAGCTGGCTGCCGACGTTGCCGACGAGGGAATAGTCGTGGTTGAAACCTTCGATCAGCATCGCAGGCGAGGAGTCAGCGACCGTCAGGTCCTGCCACGCAATTTGGTAGCGCGAGTCGGTGCCTTGCCAGATGGTGATGACCAGATACCGACCGTCGTCGGTCACGGAAGCAAAGTAGCCCCACTCCGGATTATCAGAGTTGCCGTAAATGAGCTCGTCTTCCGCCTGCGGCGTGCCAACTCGGTGGAAGTACACCTGTTGATTGAGATTCAGGTCCTGAAAGGCACCATCTTCGTCAGGCTCGGGGTACCGCGAGTAGTAAAACCCCGAGTCGTCCGAGGCCCACGCCATCGGGGTGAATTTCGCCCAGCTGACCTCGTCCTCCAGCGTTTTCCCGGTGGCAACGTCCAGCACCTTGAGCGTTCGCCAATCCGAGCCGCCGTCCTGGATCGCCAGCGCCAGGTAGCGAGCGCTTGGGCTGATCTCATAGGAAGCTAACGCCACGGTGCCGTCCTCTGACCATTCATTCGGATCGATCAGGACACGGGGCTCACCGGTGAGGCCTTCCTGCATCATGACCTGCCGTTGGTTGCTGAGCCCGTCGTTGTAGCTGAAAAAATACTTCCCCGCTTTACGTATTGGCGTTGAAAAGCGCTCGTAGTCCCAGAGCTGAGTGAGGCGCTCAGCAATCGGCCCACGCTCCTCGATGCCGTCCAGGTACGAAAAGGTAACGGCATTTTGCTCATCCACCCACTGCGCCACCTGCTCGGACTCACGCACGTCGTCCTCAAGCCAGCGATATGCGTCGGCCACTTGCTGACCGTGATAAGCGTCAACGTGATCGACCGTAGCGGTCGACGGATAGCTGAGCGTTGGATTCACTTCGTTCATCGTTGCGGCGTTTTTATCAGCCGCAGAGCTTGCGGATTGGTTTGGGGAGGAGTCCGGCGCATCACCGCAGCCGACCAAAGCTGCACTGAGCAGCACCAGGGAAAGTCGTTTCATGGAACTAGGGTCCTCGAGAACTGGAAGTTGCCGGCGGGAGAGCCGGCACGGCCTGTGGCGGGCGAGCCTAGTCGCTTCCAAAGCCGTCGCCATGTGCCAATAGTCAGGACCGCCGGGCGCTCAAGTTTATTTCGCCCTAGCCGATAATTTTCGCTTAGGAGCGCTTTGCTCGAACAACCGATTCTGTTGGCCTTGGGCGTTGAGTCCGCGGTCCGGCAGAACCGCTGAACGTACAGGCGCTACGGACGCTATGCCTCTGCTGGTTGGCTACGAGTCTCTATGGAAACGACGTCGGCAAAAAAAGTGAGAAATCGACCCGAAGCGCTCAACGAAAACGAGCGGCTTCAGTGGCGCCTGCTGGACACCGTTTTTGCCCAGAACAATAACGCCACCAGCGGCGGGCTTTTCGCGTTTTCCATCGCGGCGCTTACCTTTTGGCGGCAGGTACCGTCATGGGCATGGCTAGTCTGGATCACGAGCTACGGCCTGCTGGTCTTTTACCGAGCCCGAAAAATTGCTGAATGTGCTGCGGACTCCGACCGCTCTGCCACCAATCTGAAGGCCTGGCGCCGCCGAGTCGACCTAATTCAGTTTTGCACCGGCACCCTATGGGGCACTTTGTTGACTTACCTTGTGTTGATCGGCACGCCCGAACAGATTGTGGTGGCGGTACTGCTGATGACGGGCCTGGTGACCGGCGGTCTGCTGGCATACAGCTACCGTCAGCCTACCTACGTGCTTTTTTCATCGGGGATGTGTTTGCCTCCAACCATCGGACTCCTGCTGCGCCCGGAGCCGCTGGTTTTAGGCGCCGCGCTCGCTGCCGCCTGGTTCCTTTTCCTTTGGTCCTGCTCAAACAAGTTTGCCGACTTCTACCGCCGAGCCCTGCGCCTGTCGCTCACCAATAAGGAGCTCGTGCACGATCTCGAACAGCGCAATCAGGAAGTGAGCGACCTCAACCGATCGCTTCACGAAAAGATCGCCGAGCTGGGCGAATCCAACAGCAACTTGAAGTCGGAACAGGAGCGTATCGCGGCGTTTGCCCGGGAGCTGGAAAAGCTCAGCACCACCGATCCGTTGACCCATATCGCAAACCGGCGACACCTCGAGCTGTCGCTGGAGAAGGCCTGGCGGCGAGCCATGCGGCGGGGTCACGAGCTTGGGCTGATCCTGATGGATGTCGACCACTTCAAAGCGTACAACGATAACTACGGCCATCAGCAGGGTGACCAGTGCCTGATCGACGTTGCCCGGATCCTTACCGCCTACGCACCGCCGGAGTCCTGCGTGGCGCGCTACGGTGGGGAGGAGTTTGTCGTGCTACTGCCCTACACCACACACTTTGAGGCGCTTGAGATCACCCGCAACTTTGTTACCCGAGTCGCGGTGACCGGCATCCGTCACGAGTTTTCCCCAGTTGCGCCGCACCTCACAATCAGTGCTGGCCTGTCGGTGGTGCGGCCTTCCCCGCAGTTCAGCTCGTCAAAGCTCCTGCAAAATGCTGACAAAGCCCTGTATCAAGCTAAGCACAATGGTCGCAACCAGGTGGTAAGCGACCGCACCGCGGGCGTGCTGGACAGCGACGACAAGCCCGTGATCGAACTCGACGACGTCTGGCAAACGGACGTCACGCCGCCAGAGTCCAGCGTGGTGGCAAGCACGCCGAGAGAGTCCGCCGGCAGCTAACCACCACCGGAGATTTCACCAACATGTGGTGAATCATCGCCTTTTCTCGCGATCAACCCACGTAAGTGTCTGATTGCTATAGCGCCAAAACCTGGAACGCTTCTTGCTGTTAACGTTGGACTGGCCAAGGTTGGGAAACAGAACGATGAACGAAGAACAGGCGCGGGAACGCATCAAAGAACTCAAGGACTTCTACACCCACATGACGGTATATGTCGCGGTCAACGCGTTCCTGCTGGGGGTCAACGTCATCACCGGTACGGACACCTGGTGGTTCCTGTTTCCGCTGATGGGTTGGGGCATCGCGATTGTGATCCACGCGTTTAGCGTGATGGGAACGGGCCACAAGTGGGAGCAGCGCAAGATGGAAGAGCTCACCGGTCTGAAAAATACGCGTGATGAGATTCAGCAGCTCGCCGAGCGCACCGACAGCCTGGTCACCATCATGTCCAGCGTCAACTGGGAAAGAATTGATCCCGAGCTGATGGACACCCGCAAAAACCTCGACAGCGCCCGGGCAAGAATTGCCGAGCTCAAACAAGACTCTGACCCGGCCAGCCAGGCCGAGCTCACTCGAGAAATCGAGAAGCTGGAGGCTTTTGTCACCAGCCCAAAGTTTGAGTACTACGACATGGCAGCGGACGGTAAACCACCGAACTGAGGCGGTTTCCGCTACTCCTCGAAGCTGTCCATGAACACGTTGTTGTCGGAGGTCACGCGCTCGATGGCGCCGGCATCGCAGGGCTCATCGCGAAGTTCGCCGCGCTGATCCTCGTCCGGACAGTTCATGGCGAAATCCCGCAGCGGGCTGCTGAGTCGAGGCAGATGACTCAGCGAACCGCCGCCGTTGTCCGCCAGCGGGTGGATCAGCAGATCGTTTACCACCAGATCACCGGCGTTTTGAACCTGGCAGCTTGAGTCGGTGACCACGTTGCCCAGGGAATCGGTGTCGCCACCTGATGAAAACAGGGAGCACGTCCCCTCGATCGCGCTGTTGCCGATAGTGGCAGAAGCCCCAAACACCTCGAGCTGATTGGCGCCGTTAGGATCCGCAATCGTCACGTTTTGCAGGGTTGCCTGGCTGTTGCCGATCACGCTGAGCGCCTCGCCACCGTTGGCCCCGTTGTTGCTGAGCGTGCTGTTCGTAAGGGTGAGAACCGATTCGTCGCGAAGAGCGATAGCCCCGCCGCTCACCTCGGCGAAGTTGCGGTGAAGGCTACATTCGGACAGGTTCAAGGTGCTATCCGTGGCGTAAACCGCTCCACCGACGCCAGATGCCGGATCACCCATCCCGTCTTCGGCTCGCAGAAAGCTGAAGTCACAGTCTCTAACGGTCGCGACACTTCCGTCCAACCGAAGCGCGCCGCCAAGGCGCACGCTTGCAGGCCGGAGTCCATTAACAACCAGCCCGTTTGCCAGGAACACCGAATCTGCCATCCAGACCGCTGGAACGCGACCCGAGAATGGGAACATCTCTATTCGTGTCATCACGACGGTTGAATTGCGAGCAAAAATGGTTGCACCTGGTCCGCTGAATGTCGTCGCGGTGATTTCGACAAGATCAGCGGGTCGAAATTCGAGCGCGAGTCCCGAGCTCACCGTATCCCGAATAATCGAGCCTATGAGATGTAGCCTGACCGAACCGTCACCGTAGATCGCCGTGCCCGAGTTAGAAAGGTTGACGTTGTTGCGGAACTCACAATTGGAAATTATGACCTCACCGCCCCGGACGTAGAGACCACCTCCCTGGCCAAATTGGGTACTCGGCACATCGTTACCCTCAATAATGCTTCCACTGATCTCCAGATTGGTCTCTTCACTGTAAATGCCTGCGCCCGTTCGATTGGCGGTGTTTTCTGAAATGGTGCTGTCGCGAATGACAACTTCCTGGGCATCGACGATGCACATACCACCCCCCGCGAGCGTGGAGTTTTCCGTAACGTTCTCAGAGATCGTGGCGTTCTCGATGGACGTTCGACCGTTGAACAGCGCCATGCCGCCACCAACGCACTGCTGGCCGGGCAGGATTCCGTTCGCACCATTGCCAGAAATGATCGAGTCGAAGATCTGAAGCCGAAACTCCGGCTCAAGGCCTCCGTCCGTGGGACTGACCAGAATGCCGCCACCCGACTGTCCGCGGGAGTTTTCGATCCGGACTCGTCGCAGCAGCGCGCTGGCACCGATCGCGCCGGTGACGTGCAGCGCGCCCGCCGGACTTTGCGCCGGATTCGGGTCGAACCCGGACAGCGTGAGATCTTCCAGCGTCAGGGCACCACCAGCATTCACCACCAAAGCTGACCCGGGAAACCCGGCGCCCGCGACGACAAAAGTCTGATCGATATCGCTGCCGCGGATCGTCACCTCGCTGCTGACGGGCAGCGCGTCGGCGCTGCCGGTGTTCTGGGTCAGCGAGAAAGTGCCTGCTGCCAGCACAATTTCGTCTGGACCCAGCGCAACGTTGGCGGTCTGGAGAGCCCCGCGCAGCGAACAGTCAAGGGGCGCCTCGGTACAGCCTGAAGCGGAACTGTCGTCGTCTGCTCGGTCGACCGTGAAAACTGCGGCCGGAACGGACGCTGACAACGCCAGCATGGCCATACATGTTGCGCTAAGCGCCCGTTTGAGCATCAGATTTCGCTCCCAGTCCGTTAGACCTCGATTCCTTACACTCAGGCTGCTGTACGAACAGGGTGAGTTCCTGACCAAAGCCTGAAATTTCCTGAAACGGGCAGAAAAAACGGTCACGAGAGAATCACGCGCGGCTGCGCTATTCTTGAGTGGTTAGGGAACGCGCCAGGTCCAGCAAAACGCCATCGTCACCTTGGAAGACTCCGATCAACCAGCAGCACCGAGCACTTCGTCGGGCGCAAAAGATGCCGGCAAATTGCTCAAGTTTGCCGACTTCACGCTGGATCAGACGACACGCCGTTTGTTTCGCCACGGCGAGGCGCAGAAGATTCAAAACAAGCCGCTGCGGCTGCTGATCTACCTGCTCGACCACCGGTCACGCCTCGTACGCCGTGACGAGCTGCTACAAAAGTTCTGGCCTCGCTCCTCCAACGATGAATCCTTAACCCGCTGTGTCAGCACGTTGCGGAAAGTGCTGGGAGACCTGGATGAGCCCTACCGGTTTATCGAGACGCGGTGGGGTGAGGGTTACCGCTTTATCGCCCCGGTCAGCGAAACGGACGAACCTGAGCCAATACCACCACCGATTGCTATCCCGCTGGAGCCAAAGGCTTCCGACCACGGCCGCGGCAATCGCGTCAGCAGCCTGCTGCTGGTGTCAATCGCGGCCCTGGTACTCGCCACGGCGGGCCTGGGCTGGCTGATGTTTCGCCCGATCCAGTCGACGCCGCTCGCTAGCGTCAGCCGACTGGCCGTGCTGCCAATAGCCGCTGCCGAAAGTGACCGCGTCGCCGCGGCGGAGCTGACCCAGGAGCTGACCCGTACGCTGGCGCGGATAGAGGGTGTGACGGTGGTGGCCTACGGCTCGGCGTCCCAGTTCGAGGCCGGGTCAGACCCGTTGGAGGCAGGCGAACAGCTCGGCGTCGATGCCCTGCTGGTTAGCGAGCTAAGCCGCTCGAACAGCTCGGCCCTGCTGAGATCGGAACTGGTATCGGCCCGCGACGCCAGCCTGCTGTGGTCGTTTGCCGGTGAACCCGGTGATGCCGGCGACGGCGGTGACGCCCAGATGCGCCAGCTTGCGCGCGCCGTCAGCGGCCGGCTCTGGGCCAGCCTGCAGCTTCGCGATCGGGAAGAGCCGGTCAATCCGGAGGCTCGCCGGCTTTACCTTCGTGGTCGTTACTATTGGAATCAGCGTTCTAACGTGGCGATTCGGGCCGCCATCGAAGCGTTCGATCAGGCGCTCGAATTAGAGCCGGACTACGTCGATGCCTTGGTTGGCCTTGCCGACTCCTGGCTGCTGCTGCCCCTTTACGCCGCCATGCCGCCAGGTGAGGCGATCCCGACCGCCCGAGCGGCGGCGGAGCGAGCGCTGGCGATCGATCCTTCGGAGGCTCGCGCTCACGCCGTGCTCGGTGTGGTCAGCATGCAGTACGACTGGGACTGGGGGAAAGCGGAAGCCTACCTGCGTCGTGCGTTGACGCTCAATCTCAATGACGCCACGTCCGAGCAATGGCTGGGAGAGATGCACTGCTATCGAGGTCAATTCGACCTATGCCGCAAACGGCTGGCGGCCGCCGCAAGCCTCGACCCGCTATCACCGGTGCTGCGGATGTTGCAGGGCTCACCCGATCTGTATGCGGGCAATTTTGAGAGCGCGGTTGTGCGTTATGAGTCGGCGCGAGCGGAGCTCCCGGATCTTTCGTTCCTCCAGCTTTCGCTCGGCCATGCGTACGTCGGGCTACAGGATTTCGACAGCGCGGTAGCCAGCTATCGCGCCGTACTCCCGGACCTGGGTCTGGCGATCGCGGGCGGGCCGCTGATCCACGCACTGGCGCGACGCGGTGACACCGAGGAGGCCAGCGAACTCCTGACGGCGCTCGAGACCCTTACCGGGCAGCGCTACGTACCGCCATTCAAGCTTGCCGTTGCCTACCTCGGGCTAGGCGACAAGGAGCGAGCCATCGCATCGCTCGAGCAGGCGGTGGCGGCCAGGGACGATCGGTTGCTCTATCTTGCGGTGGACTCGGTGTTCTTTGAGCTCCACGATGACCCGGCGTTTCGCGCGATTGCAAGACGCCTCAACCTGGAGCCTGTGCTCCGATAGGCCTCAATCAGCCTAAACCTTTGGCGAGCAATCGTATGACAAATCTTCGTGTCTGTTGGGTCGGCGCCATGCTGATGTTTACTTCCTTAGTGAGCCAAGCTGCCGAATTTGCGAAGGGCCCGCTGATCAAAGACTACGGCCCGGTAGCCTCGGTTCCCGATAACCGGATCGGCTCGCAGTCGGTTTTCCGGGTGGCGTTCGACATCGCTGAGGCCGCCAGGCGGGGCAAGGTCAATCGCTCCATGGAGTCAGCGGCACGGTTCCTGAATATGCATGCTGCCGCCGGCGTCCCCGCCGAAAACCTGTCGGTTGCCCTGGTGATCCACGGCCCGGCCGCGCTGGACGTGGTTAACAGCTCCCGCTTCGGCGGCGAAAACCCCAACGCCGGTCTTGTCTCGGCACTGATCGAGGCGGGTGTCACGATTGAGCTTTGTGGGCAGACAGCCGCCGCGCGAGGGATCAGTTCGTCTGACCTGCTGCCCGGCGTTGAGATGTCGCTTTCTGCCATGACCGCTCATGCGCTGCTGCAGCAGCGCGGGTACACGCTGAATCCCTTCTAGGGTCCTGGGCCTGTTGGGCCATACGCCAGCGGGGCATGCAAGGTACCGTACGACAACTAATGGCTCATCCACTTCCATTGAAGAATCCATGAACGCTCCCCGCAAACGACCGACCGTCATGACTCGGATGGTGCTGCTAGTGCTTTTCACGCTGACCGCTTGTGCGGTTTGCGCCGCAGACCAGAAAACGATCGAGAGCTTGGGCGATGAAATTGAGGCCGGAGATCACCCGGGAATTGTTGGCATGGTCATGCTGCGCGACGGCCGCGTTGTGATCGACGCAGCCAGCCGAAAACTCAAAGCCAAAGGCCTCGATATCCGTTCCGCTACGAAGTCAATCACTTCTCTGCTGGTGGGCATCGCGATTGATGAGGGCCACCTGGAGGGTGTAAGCGTGCCCATCGAACGGTGGCTGCCGGCTTACGGTGACGCCTTTGAAGCAGCGTCCGGCAAACGTGCGATCACCATTGAGGATCTGCTGACCATGCGGTCTGGGCTCGATTGCAACGACTGGGATCGTTTATCGCCGGGTCACGAAGACACGATGTATCGCCAGCGCGACTGGGTCGGATTCTGGGTGGGTCAGAAGCAGGTCGAGCCGCCGGGACAGATCTTCCGCTACTGCACCGGCAACGTGATTGCGCTGGGCCGAATCCTCGCCAACGCCACCGGAGAATCGGTCGACGAGTTTGCCAAGCGTAAGCTCTTCTCGCCGCTCGGGATTGAGCAGGTCCGCTGGGAACGCTGGAATCGTAGCCGCGATGTCGATACGGGTGGGCATCTACGGCTTCATCCCAGGGACCTGGCTCGCATCGGTCAGCTGGTGATAGATCGAGGGCTGAGCGGCGGCAATCGGATCGCGAGTTCAGCCTGGCTGGACGCGATGACCCAAGAGCACACGGCCATCCCCGGCCAGTCACAAAGATACGGTTACCTGTGGTGGCTGGACGCCACAACACGCGCTGAGCTACCGGAGACTCGGCTACAGATGGCCTGGGGCAATGGCGGCAACTACCTGATCGTGCTCCCCGAGATTGCCACGGTTATCACCTTTGCCGGCACACGCTACGAAAAGCCCAACCAGCTTGAACCATTGCTTTGGCTGGGACAGCGGATCCTTCCGGCCCTGGCGCCCTAAGTGCTTCGCGACCATGCGGCGTGCCGTGCTCTCCTGGGCCTGGAACAACGAGCGATTCATCTTCAACGACAATTTTCGGGGTTTTGTCGACGAATTCCCGGGCCCACGACGATCGTGCAACCGGTGCTGCCGCAGCGGCGCTAGCATGGTTTCGTAAAACCGAATGCTGTTGCAGCCGCTTCGCCGCGAGCTGTTTGCTTCGAAAGCGGTCGGCTGCGGGCTAAATTACGTGTAGGCTCTAGCTGAACCAGCCCTCACCAAACACCAGGCGAAAGGCAAATCATGGCTCAAAGCAACACCGCGCTTGCAAAGCTGCTGCGAAAAATCACGACCATCAACGACAACGAGGTCAAGGCGGCCGCACTGTCCTTTTCTTTTGTCTTCATTCTCATGGCCGCCTACTACATTCTGCGTCCGGTCCGGGATGCGCTCGCCAGCGACTGGACGGATGCTGAGGTCAGCTTTCTGTGGACGCTGAACTTCTTTATCAGTACCGGCATCGTCGCGGCCTACGGTCTGGCGGTGGCCAAAATGCCGTTTCGCAGGCTCGTTCCTGCCATCTACACCTTCTTTGCCGCGTCGTTTGTAGTGTTTTATCTCGCAGTTCAGGGGGTGTCGGACGGGGTACTGATCGACAAAGCGTTTTATCTCTGGGTCAGCGTTTTTGCGCTGTTTCACGTGTCGGTTTTCTGGAGCTTCATGGCCGACACCTTCAACAAGGATCAGGCCGGACGCCTGTTTGCCGTCATTGCGGCGGGCGCCAGTCTCGGCGCGATCGTGGGCCCGCTGATCTCCGGCCTGTTCGCCAGCCGCATTGGCGTCGAAAACCTGATGCTCATCTCCGCGGTGATGCTCATGCTGCCGATTCCGATCATTCTTTATCTTGGGAAGCTGAAGGTTACGGAGCTTAAGAATCCCGATCTGCAGTTCGAAGCGGCCAAAAATGCGATCGGCGGAAACCCTTTTGGTGGATTCAAGGCCTTTTTCAGCAACCCCTACCTGCTGGGAATTGGCATCTTCATCATTCTTTACACCGGGATCGGATCCTTTGTTTACCTCGAGCAGAAAAACCTGCTCGCTCCCTATGACGTGGAGACCCGAACAGCGATCTACGGCTACCGGGACGCCGTGCTCAATACGCTGACCTACGTGCTGGCCTTTTTTGTCACAGGCCGAATTGTGTCGAAGCTGGGGATGCCGGTGGCGCTGCCGCTGATGCCCGTGCTCGTTATCGCGGGCATGTTGATCCTGGCCTTTTCACCACTGCTGATCGTCGCCGTTGGCCTGCACGTGGTGTCCAAGGCCGGTAACTACGGGCTGACTCGACCCGCGAGGGAGATGCTCTTCACTCAGGTCAGCCGGGAGGACCGCTTTAAGGCTAAACCGGTCATCGACATCGTGGCCTATCGGGGCGGTGACGTGATTATGGGCTGGTTTTTCACCGGCCTGACGCAGGGACTGGGGCTAGGTCTGGCGGCCGTCGCCGGGGTGGGCGCAGGCATTGCCGCTCTGTGGGCCTTTACCGGATTCCTGCTCGGTCGTCGCTATGAAGCGTCAGCCACCAGCGAGGCACCGGCGGAAGCGGCGGTGGCGGAGCAGGGAACTTAGCGGGTCACACGACCCGTCAGCCGCGCTCGCGTTTGAGCCTGGCCTTCGTTCGCCGGCCTTTTCGTTCGAGCAGCGGCCGCATCAGTCGGCCCAGGCCCGGCATAAGATAGGTGAGCGTTGTGAGCACGCCGCTGATCGGCGGCATAGCCTGCTCAGCTTTGTCGCTGGTAACCAGCTTCACCACCATGTCAGCAACCTCTTCGGCGGTGCTGATCGGCTGAGAGAACGTGAGATTGGTCACCTGGTCGATCTGATCCATGATGAAACCCGTGTCGATCGGACCCGGCGACACCGCAGCGATCTTGATGCCCGAGCCGCGAAGCTCCTCGGCCAGGGCCAGGCCAAAGACCCGGATCCCAAACTTGCTGGCCGAGTAGGCAGCGGCGCCGGGAATCGGCGTTCGCCCCGCCAGCGAGGCCACGTTGATCACGGCCGGTGTTGTTGCTTTTCGCAGGTACGGCAAGGCGAGCCGGGTCGCCATGATCGGCGCCTTGAGATTAACGTCGATCATCCGGCCCAGATCGTCCGCTTCAATCGTTTCTACCGGGCCACGCTGATGAAATCCGGCATTGTTGACCAATACGTCCACGCCGCCAAAACGGGATTTGGTGTCGGCCAGCAAATCTTTGAAGGCCTGAATATCGGTCACGTCCATCGACATCCCATGGACCCGGTCGCCCGCGTCCAGCTCTGAGACAAGTTCCTGCAGCTTCTTCTCACCTCGTGCCAGAAGCACAAGATTGGCTTCCAGTCGCGCGAAGGCTCGGGCAACCGCAGCGCCTACGCCCATGGATGCCCCCGTGACGATAACGGTCCGGCCCTTAAATGATGACTGCACTCAATTCTCTCTCAGGTATCGCCGGAATTTGGCTACTGGGACTGGCTCAGTTTTCAAACCCGTCAGCAAACAGCACGTCGCTGAGTTCCGTCACGCTCGTACCCTGGATGCCAAAGGTAAATGGGCTCTCGTCCTGGTCGTTGTTGCCGAAGATCACGTTGGCGGTCTGAATGCCGAGCACATCCGGATCGAAGCGGATGGTAAAACTGGAGCTGCCGCCGGCCGGGATTGGCGTGGTTGGCTGGTTCACCACGAGAAAAGCCGCGGTGCTGCCACCACCGATGGTCACCGCTGGCATGTCGGTCAGATCGAGATCGACAAGACCCAGGTTTTCGATCACAAAAACCTGGTCCACCGGGGCGCCGTCCACGGCGGCCTCACCAAAGTCGGTGCCGTCTGCCGCTCGAGGTGAAATATCTCCAAACGGAATCTCCAGGCCTCTCCCGGAAACCGCAATTTCCGGAAACAGCAGGCCCTCGGCGAGACCCTCGATGGCAAAGGTGTAGGGGTTTTCGTCAAAGTCGCTGTTGTCGATCGAGACGGTGGCCGTCTTGATCCCGATGGTCGAAGGATCGAAACGCACCACAAAACTCACCGTCTCTGCCGGGGCCACCGCGCTCACCGGCTGCTGAAAGATAGAGAAGCTGCCGTCCGAATTGAGCAGCTCGACCCGCGGATCGCCAATCAGCTGAAGCTCCGCGTTGCCGATGTTTTCGATCTCAAAAGTCTGATCACGAGGCGAAGCGTTGATCGCCAGCCCGCCAATGTCGGTCCCGTTGGTGGTGCTGGTCACGACGTCATCGTCTGCGATGGTCTGACCGTTCCCGAGAACCTCCATCTCCGGCTCACCGATCACTTCAGCGTTTCCTACTCGAGCGGTTCGGGTCACAAAACCACCGTCCAGTGAGGAACTTCTCACCCTCGAGAAAAAGTTGATCAGGGTGCCGTCCGGCGGCTCATTGGCACCCAGCCGGATCGTGGGCGCGATGCTCTCCACTCGCGAGAAGCCGGAGTCCAGCAGGCTGCTGGGCCAGAACACCGTCTCGCCGCTGTCGCAGACGGTGCTGCCGGACAGAGTCGTACAGTCGCCGCCACCGGAGATCTGGCCATCGGGGAGGTCGCTGAGAAACGGCGCAAAAAAGAGCTGCAGCGCCACGTCGGTGGCCTGGATGCCGGCGCTGTTGCTGACCGTCGGGTCGACCTGCAGCATATCTCCCTGAGTCGCAAGCACCGGGTTGATGGGTAGGTTGAGATCGAGTGCGTTGGTGGTCTTGGCCCGAGTCACCCGGTTGGTCCGCGTCGGAGGCACGCCGTCCGCACTGATCTCCACGGCGCTGGACTCGACAAGCTCTCCGCCGGTCAGCGGAGCGTCGAATTGCAGCACCGCACTGCGCACGCCCACTTCGCCGGGGGTCAGGAGGCCTAGATCCCAGGTCAGGATGCCATCGGTGACCGTGCCGCCTTCCGTGGCCGTCACCAGACTGGTGCCAGCCGGCAGCGGGAAGCGGATCTGTCCGTTCTGCAGGGACGTGTCTCCAGCGTTGCCAAAGCTGACGTCAAAATCGATTGTGCCGCCCGGCGCGATGGGCTCCAGCTCGGCATCGACCGACAGCGTCAGCGCCCGCTCATCGTTGTTGCGAAGGGTGAGCTGCTCCCAGCGATCGGTGGTGGTGTTGGAGAACGTCCGCGCCAGCAGCGTGATGAGATCACCGTCCAGCAGCGCGGCTGCTGTTTCGGGAGCGATCGTCACGGTGCGGCCGCTGCCAGGCGCCAGGTTGCCAATCGGCCACTGCGCCCGCTCGCCGCTACGGCAGTCGGTGCTGACGCTGAGGTTGGTGCAATCCCCGTTGTCGCTGAGCACAACGTCGTTAGCGCTGGCCAGACCCTCCGGGTAGAACAGCTCGATCGCCACGCCGGTAAGGACCGTTGAGCCGGTGTTGGAGACCACCAGATGCAGCGGGGTGATGGTGTCGGCCAGGAGCGGGGACATATCGCCGTCGAGCGCAAAGCTGAGTTCCGGCAGGCTTTCGACCCGCGTGCTGGCGCCCTGGCGACTGAGCTGGCTGATGAAGTTGGCGTCCGCGCTGATCGTCGCCGCGTCCAGTTCCAGAATGTCACCGGCGAGCACCCCGGCGCCGAGCTGTACGGTCACCTCACGGCTGCCGCCCTGTCCCGGCGTAAGCTCCGCCAGGTCCCAGACCACGTCGCTGCCGGATAGCGTCCCACCACCGGTAGCGGATACGAAGGTGGTGCCTGCGGGCAGCGGAAAGCGAAGCTCGCTGCTCGTGGCGGTGAAGCTGCTGCTGTTTCCGAAAGTCAGCGAATACGTCAGTGTGTCACCCGGCGCCACGGGTTCCTGAGCGGGATCCACCGCCAGGTTTAGCAAACGGGAAGCGTTGTTGAGCAGCGATCGAGCCTGCCAGCGCTCGGTGGTTGTATCGGCTGACGCCCTGGCGACGACCGGCACGAGGCCTCCGTCGGTGATCGTGCCGGCGGTGGAGGGCACAATCACCACCGTTTTACCGGTGCTCGGGCCGAGGTCGCCGATTGGCCAGATGGCCCGTTCCCCGTCGCGGCAGCTGGTGGTCGCAGAAAAATCGGTGCAGTCGCCACTGTCGGTCAGCAGCACGTCGTTGGCGCTTGCAAGACCAAAGGGGTAGAACAGCTCGATTTCGACACCCGTTAAGAGCGTTCCGCCCCGGTTGCTCACGGTCAAACGGATGGGCGTCTGGCTGTCCACGGTCAGGGGGCTGACGTCCGTATCCAGCGCCAAGGCGAGATCGGGCAGGTCTTCGACCCGAGTACTGGCAAACTGGCGGCTAATCTCGGTGACAAAGTTTGCGTCGGCCGAGATCTGCGCCGCGTCCACCTCGAGCACATCGCCGGCCTGGATGGTGCCGCCCAGCTGCACAGTGACCCGGCGAGAGCCGCCTTCGCCGGCGCCGAGCAGCCCAAGATCCCAGACGACCTCGCCTCCGACCTCGGCGCCACCGCCGTCTGCCGCCACCAGCGTGGTGCCGGCCGGCAGCGGAAACCGGAGTTCGGTACCGGTGGTCGATGAGCCGCTCTGATTGCCGAAAGTCAGTTCATAGGTCAGCGTGTCGCCGGGCGCCACGGGTTCGCTCCTCGCGTCCACGTTCAGGTTCAGCACCCGACCGCTGTCATTGCGCAGGGAACGGCGCTCCCAGCGCTCCGTCGTGCTGTCGGCTGACGCTCGGGCAACCAGCGACAGCAGCTCTCCGTCGGGGATGCTGGCTGAGGAACGCGGGCTAATGACCACCGTCTTGCCGCTGCCCGGCGCCAGCGTGCCGATCGCCCAGCCGGCCCTTTCGCCGCTGTTGCAGCTCGTGGTGGTACCAAAGTTTGTACAGTCGCCGCCATCGGTCAGCAGGACGTCACCCGCCGAGGGCAGTCCGTCGGGATAAAAGAGCTCTACCGCCACATTGGTCAGGGGCGAACCACTCCGATTGGTAACCGTGAGCCTTACTGGGGTAAACGTGTCGGCGGACAGCAGCGAAATGTCGCTGTCGACGGACAGTGCGAGGTCAGCAAGGCCCTCGACCCGCGTGCTCGCGTACTGCCGGGTGACCTGGGTGACGAAGTTGGCGTCACCCGTGATTTCCGCCGCATTTACCTCAAGAATGTCGCCGGCGGCGAGGCCGCCACCGAGCAGCACGGTGACCCGGCGGGTGCCGCCCTCGCCTGCGCCGACAATGTCGAGGTCCCAGACCACATCGCTACCGGAAAGGGTGCCTCCGCCGTCGGCCGATACAAAGGTGGTGCCGGCCGGCAGCGGAAAGGTCAGCTCCGTGTTGCTGCTGGCGCTACCGCCACGGTTACCGAAGTTCAGCTCGTAGGTCAGGTTTTCGCCAGGTGCCACGGGCTCCTGGCTGGCGTCCACCCTGAGGTCCAGAGCCCGCCCGTTGTCATTGCGCAGCGCGCGGCGCACCCATCGCTCGGTGGTTCCCGAGGCTGAACCTCGCGCCACCAGGGACACCAGGTCTCCGTTGGTGATGGCGGGAGGCGCAAAAGGCGTTAGCGCGACGGTTTTTCCTTCCCCGACGCCGAGGTCACCAATGGTCCAGCCCGCGCGCTCGCCGCTGTTGCAGATGGTTGCTGTGCCAAAGTCCGTGCAGTCGCCTCCATCGGTTAGCAGCACCTCGCTGCCGCTGGCGAGACCAACTGGATAAAACAGCTCGACCTCAACGTCCGACAGGGCTGATCCCGAGCGATTGGTCACGGTCAGGCGCAGTGGCGTCTGGTCCCCGCCCCCAACGGTGGAGTAATCCGTGTCGAGCGCCAGGGCAAAGTCGGTCAGGCTCTCAACCCGGGTTGTCGCCGTCTGAAGCCTCGTGCGCGTGGCCAGCGCGACGGAGCCGGACAACTCTGCTGCATCGACCCGCAGGATGTCCCCGGCCTGCACGCTGCCCGCAAGCTGTACCGTGACCCGCCGGCTGCCGCCCGCGCCGTCGCCAATGATTCCCAGGTTCCAGACCACGTCGGTGGTCTGCAGCGTGCCGCCGCCGTCGGCAGAGACAAAGGTGGTCCCGGCAGGCAGCGGGAACCGCAGCGCGGCGCTGCTGGCACTGCTGGCGCTGCGGTTGCCGAAGGTCAGTTCGTAGGTCAGCGTCGATCCCGGCGCCACGGGCTCAGCGCTAGCGTCCACCGACAGCGTCAGGAACTCCTCGGCCAGCACGTCGATGACATTGCTGCTGGTGGCCTCCACCATCCCGCCGGCGAGCAGGTCCACATCCATGTTGATCATCTCACCGCCGCTCAGACCACTGTCGATGGTGGTGTACATGTTCACCGTGCGGCCGGTGCCCGCAGCCAGCGTTCCCAGGTCCCAGAAGGCGGTCTCACCCGCATCACAGGTCGAGGCGCCACTGATGAGCGTGCAGTCGCCGCCGTCCGACAGAAGGATGTCTGAGGTGTTTTCGAGCGCCGTGGGGATGACAAACTCGATGCGCAGGTCGTTCGCCGTCGTCGCCGTATCATTGGTGGCCGTAAATCTCAGGTTGACGACCTGGCCGGGCACCGGGTTGTTCGGGTAAACCTCCAGCGCGACCTGAAGTGCAGCCGCAGGAAACGCCGCTAGAGCCAGGCCCAGCGTCGCGAGCGTCCGAACCAGACCGAACCGAGAGGTCAGCTTTCTGCAAGCTGAACCTAGAAACAAGTGCTGCTGTTTTTTTGATCCCCTCACCGACAAGCTCCTTTTCGTGATCCGACCACCTGCGGCAGCGCAGGCTATCTATTGTATTCGGAACTTCCCGGCAAGATGCCTCATTTTTCGCACGCCGCTTCCACAGGGCCGGACATCGGCGACAAACGGTTGCCCTTGTCCCGCCGGCACGGTCGATCTACGCTGGTCTTACGGCAGGACAGGCGTCCTGCGCAGCCAAAGCAGGGTCGATTCCATGAGCAATATTTCCCTTTCGGTCAACGGCAAAACCGTCAGCTCAGGCGACGCTGATCCGGAGATGCCGCTGTTGTGGTATCTCCGCGACGTGCTGGGGCTGCCCGGCACCAAATTCGGCTGCGGGATCGGTCAGTGCGGCGCCTGTACGGTGCATTTGAACGGCAGCCCGATCAGGTCCTGCAGTCTGCCCCTGGCGGCGGCGGCTGACGCTGAAATCACGACCATCGAGGGACTCGCCGACGGCAGCCAGCTCACGGCTCTCCAAGAGGCCTGGATCGAGCTGGATGTGCCTCAATGCGGCTACTGCCAGGCTGGTCAAATTATGAGCGCCAGCGCGCTTCTGGCCAGCAACCCCAAGCCCACCGATGCCGATATCGATAGCGCCATGGCCGGCAATCTTTGCCGCTGTCACACCTATCAACGCATCCGGGCCGCGATCCATCGGGCCGCCGAGATCGGACCGAACACGGCGGATGAAACCAGCGGGAGCTCACTGTGAGCGTGCGCTTAACCCGTCGCCAGCTGCTGGGCGCCGGTGGCGGTCTGGTTGTTGCGTTTACGATTCCCGCCTGCGGCAGCGACGCCAAAGCCCCGGCCGCGGACCTCGCCAATAACGCATGGCTGACCCTGAAACCCGACGGCTCGGCAACCATCGTTGCCACGCATCCCGAAATCGGCCAAGGGGTAAAGACCGCGCTCCCCATGATTGTGGCCGAGGAGCTCGACATGCCGTGGGAGCGCGTGACCGTGACCCAAGCACCGGTTGATGAAGCCACCTTCGGCCGGCAGGTGGCGGGCGGCTCCACGTCGATTCGCAATAGCTGGGAGCCGCTGCGGCGAGCCGGCGCTACCGCGAGAGCGCTGCTGCGCCAGGCCGCGGCAGAGACCTGGGACGTTCCGGTCAAAGATTGTGAGACCGGCAACGCCCAGGTCACCCACCAGGCCTCCGGGCGGTCGCTGGATTATGGTGAGCTGGCCGAGCGTGCATCAGCCCTAACGGCCCCAGCCGAGAGTCAGATCGAGCTCAAGTCCCCCGATCAATACCAGCTGGTGGGCACCCGGATCGGCGGCGTCGACAACCGGTCAATCGTCACCGGTCAGCCGCTGTTTGGCATCGACCAGGATCTGCCGGACCTGCGTTTTGCCACCTACGTCCGCGCCCCCGCTACCGGCGGGACCGTCGCCGAGGCCAACCTCGCTGACATCCAGGCGCTCCCAGGGGTTGTCGATGTTTTTGTGCTGGAGCCCGCCCAACAGCCCCGAGGTCTGCGCGGCGGGGTCGCTATCGTTGCGGAAACCACCTGGCAAGCGCTGAAGGCCCGCCGCCAGCTCCAGGTGGAGTGGAACCTCGATGATGCATCCAAAGACAGTTGGGATGCGCTGCGCAGCGACGGGATGCGGCGGGCTGCGCAGAGCGGGGACACCCTGTTCGACGACGGCAACGCCGAGCGGGCGCTGGCGTCGGCGCAGCAGCAGATCAGCGCAAGCTACGTCTATCCATTCCTGCCTCATGCGCCGCTGGAGCCGCAGAACTGCACCGCCAGCGTGACGGGTCGCAGCGCGGAGATTTGGGCCCCGAGCCAGACGCCAGCCCGGGGCGCGAGCCTGGCGGCCGAAATCTGCGGACTTGACCCGGCTCAGGTGGTCATGCACCAGACCCGCATCGGCGGCGGCTTTGGGCGCCGGCTCTACAACGACTACGTAGTCGAGGCCGTAGCGATTTCGCAGCGAGCAGGCGTGCCGGTCAAACTCACCTGGACGCGGGAAGACGACATGGCGAACGACCTGTATCGCCCTGGCGGACTCCACCACCTGAAGGGCGGTTTGGACAAGAAGGGTCGCCTGAGCGCCTGGCACAACCACTTTGTGACGGTGACCAGCGACGGCGAGAAGCCGTCTTCCTCGGCGGGCATGCGTCAGGGCAGCTTTCCTCAGCACCTGGTGAAAAACTATCGGGTTGAGCAAACGCTCCTGCCCAGCGCCATTCCGACCGGCGCCTGGCGTGCGCCGGGATCGAACGCGCTGGCCTTTGTCAGCAACGGCTTTCTGCACGAGCTGTCCAGTTCAGCGGATCGTGATCACCTCGAATTTCTTGTGGAGCTGATGGGACGCGACCGGCAGCTGTCGTGGCGCCGAGGCTCAGGCATGGATACCGGAAGAGCCAAAGCGGTGCTCGAAGCGGTTGGGCGGCAGTCAAACTGGGGCCGCCCGATGCCGGACGGCCAGGGTCAGGGGCTCGCGTTTTACTACAGCCACCGGGGCTACTTCGCCGAGGTTGCCGAGGTGACTGTCGAAGAAAAGCGGCTCAGAGTCGATCGGGTGTTTGCCTGCGGCGACGTCGGGCCCATCATCAATCGCAGCATGGCGGAGCACCAGGTTGTGGGTTCGGTCTGTGACGGTCTTTCCACCATGATGGGGCTGGAAATCACGTTCACCGACGGCCGGGTCAACGAAACCAACTTTGATCGCTATCCCATGATGCGTATGCCGAGCGCACCGCCGGTTGAGGTTAAATTCCTCGAGGACAATCCTTCGCCGACAGGGCTTGGCGAACCCGCGCTGCCCCCGGCTGCGCCCGCGGTTGTGAACGCCATCTTCGCGGCAACCGGCGAACGCCTCCGAGAGCTGCCGCTCACCAGGGCGGGCTGGAGCTGGATGGCGTAATCACCGGCTGCCAGTCGCCGAGATTCAGAGGTGGCCCCGAGGGTGCTGCCCCGGCCAGATCCGGCGCAGCAGTGCATAGCTGGCCCCGGCGACCAGGAAAGAGTCCAGCGAGCCAACGCCGGTCAGCGTCAGGTATCCGGTGCTCGCCAGCCAGGCGACCCCGGTGGCTACACCCCAGGCCAGGAGCGCCGGAATCTCCGCGGCTAACCCTACTTTCTCGTCGCCTTCGGTCAGCTGCAGCAGCAGATAGTGCGACAGATAAATGCCGCTGATCGGGGGAACGGCGATTGAAAGTAAAACCAGATAGGGCACCAGGTTATCAGCCAGGCCAGCAAGGCCCGCCAGCGTGCCGGCAGCCCCGGCAAGCACGGTGACCAGACGGTAACGTTTGCCCGGAATCAGCGTGTCGAAGGCCAAGGACGCGGAATACAGGTTGCTGCAGTTGGTGGTCCAGGTAGCAAACACCACCAGGGCCAATGCCGGTATTCCAAGCCCCAGGAAGACGAGCCGCTCCACGTAGCCGCCTTCGATCGGCAGCAGCCCGGGGATCCCCGCAAGCATTAGCACACCGCCATAGCCCAGACCATAGCCAGCGAAAGCTGCGGCTGTGGCCTGGCCACGGGTCTTCACAAAGCGCGCAAGATCCGGCGCGATCGTCACGGCCACCATGTAGGCGCCGATCACCACCGATACGCCGGTGCCGAGGGAAGTGATGTTCCCGGTGCCGTTTGCCGTCAGCGCTTCCGGTGAGAGTTGGCCCACACTCAACCAGACGGCCACCACCAGCAGGACCAGCAGCAGCGGCACGACAAAGCGGCTCAGCCGCTCGATGGCGCGAAAGCCAAAGAGGGTGGTGGCAACCATCAATCCGCTGCCGAGGAGCGTCATCGCCCATTGCGGTGCGCTGAGGCCTGCAACCTGCTGGATTGCTCCGGCGAGCGCCTGCCCAAACAGCTGCGCCGTGACGCCAAACCAACCCAGCAGACTCGTTGCCATGACCAGGGTAACCAGCCGACAGCCCTGCGCGCCAAAAGGTCCGCGGATGATTTCATAGGTGGAGCGCCGCAGCTTGGCGGCCAGCGACATGGTGAGCGCCGCAATGACGGCAACCGCCGCGCTGCCGAGGGTGACGGCAATCGCGGCCCGCTTCAGCCCGAGTCCGGCGACCACCTCACCACCCACCAAAAAGGCTGGGATCGTGATTGCCACCCCGACGATGACCAGCGACAGCTGCAGGCCGTTGACCAACTGATCCGACGCGATACCCGTTGGTTCCACGGGTTTGGCGGCACCACCCATATTCGCTACCCGCCGCCGACCGAGGGGCCGAGCCCTCGGCGGGTCAAGGAGGGACCTAGAAGTTCCAGGTGGCCTCCAGGCCAAACTGTCGACCGCCGGACCAGGACCTCACGAAACCGACAACGCCGTCGATCAGTCCAAACTCGTTGGCCTGAAACTCCTCCAGCACGTTGGTGCCAAAGGCGGTCACCATCCAGTTCTCTCCCGCGACCGAAACACGAACGTTAAGGTAGTCACGGTCGGTGACCTCGTAAAGCTCCTGCCGTGCCAGATACCAAGATCCCTGGCGCCGGTAATCAATCCGGAAACTGCCGTCTAGTGACTCGCCCACCGGGAACCGATAGTCGCTGGATAGATTGAAGGTGTAGTCCGGGACATTCGGCACAGCCAGCCCGCTACCGCTTTCCTCAGCGTCCACGTAGCCGTAGCCGGCGGACAGCGTCCAATCGTCCGTGGCTCTGAGGGCCGCTTCGAGCTCCAGCCCGTCGATATCCACCGACGGAATGTTGGTGGTCAGGCGGAAGGGCGGACCGCCGATAATGGTGCTGAACTGCTGCTCGGAGTAATCGATACGGAAGATTGCGCCGTAGAGCGACCAGCGGTTGCTCGCGTCAGCATACTTGAACCCCAGCTCGATGTTCTCGGTGCTTTCGGCCGCCGTCGGGTTGCCGGTGTTGAAGAAACCCGGTCGATAGCCTTCCGCATATGTTGCGTAGGTCATCAGCTGATCGCTCCAGTCGTAGGACAGCGAGACCTTGGGCTGGAGGTCGTCGTCGCTTTCTTCCGGCGTATTGACCACGTTCCCAAACTCGTCGTTGCTGGGCAGCAGAAATGCGGCATCCTCACAGCCGAAACACTGGTAGCCCGTGTTGTCGTAGGTGGCGTCGTCGTAACGTAAGCCCACCGTCAGCTCGAGCCGGTCGCTGATGTCGTAGTTGACCTGACCGAACAGCGCCCAGAGTTCGTCGTTCTTGAAGTCCGTCCGCGGAAACGGTGCGCCGACGGCTTGAAAGAAGTCGGGCCCAAGCTGGTTGGTGTTTTGCGCCACGGGGAGGGACAAGACGGTCCGGGCCTCACGGTCCTGGTACCACGCGCCGGCCAGCCAGCGAAAGCGACCGTTGTTGTTGGAGGTCAGGCGAAATTCCTGCGTGAAGGCTTCGAAATCATCATCCAGACTTTGGGCGCGACCGGTGACGTTGGTCAAGCCGGTCAGCGACGGGAAAAAGCCAGAGGCCGCGGCGCCGGCGATTCCCAGAATATCCGTAGCAGCCCAATCAGAGTCGCCGGCGAGCTCCTGGTCAGCGTCGTCATACGAGGTAATCGACGTCAACGTGAACTGGTCAAATTCATAGTCCAGCTTCATGGAGAGGTTGACGAAATCTCGTTCCTCAGCACCGAGAAAGTCACTCTGGATATCGAAGGCCGTACCGTCGAAATCATTGACCGTCTGATCGATGCTCAATACCGGCACAAACAGCGCCCCGGTGAAATCTGGGATCGCATGGCGAGCGGTAAACGGCGAGTCGTTGGGGCTCAGCGGTCGAGCCGGGATTCGGGACTGCTCGATCGCGCCGGCCTCGTAAGCGCCGAAGCTCGCTCGAAAATCGGCGGTGAGACGATCGCCCTCGTACAGTAGCCGTCCTCCCAGCTGCAGCGCTTCGTCAAAGTCCACCTCATTGCCGCGCACGTTGTCGACGACGCCGTCGAAGTCGCGGTAGCTGGCACGGGCCCGGTACGACCAGTTCTCGCTGTCACCCAGCGGGCCGGAGATCACGCCCTGGAGCCGCAGGTCGTTACCGCTTGCGCCCGTCACGCGCAGGCGTCCTTCCATCTCGTCTGACGGCATCGCCGTGGTGATGTTGATCGCGCCCGCCATGGCGCCGGCGCCGTAAAGTGCACCCTGCGGACCGCGCAGCACCTCGATACTTTCAATATCCACCAGTCCCTGGTTGATAAAATCGAGAGCTGCCACCTGCACGCCGTCCACGACCACGGTGACCGGCGGCAGACCCTGCTGGGCCGTGCTGATGCCGCGCATGGTAATGAAGCTCACGCCGTCGCGAAATCCCTCCCGAATCATCAGATTAGGTGTGAGGTTGGCAAAATCGTTGACGTTGTTGATGCCGGCCCGCTCGATTGTGTCAGCGGTGAACACCGTCACCGCGTCCGGAATATCGGTGATGCTCTCATCCCGCTTCCGCGCTTTGACGATCACCTCCTCGATGGCCTCAGACCCTGGCTGAGCCAGCGCCGGCTGGGTGCCGATAAGCCCGCCCAGTATGCCGGCTAGCGCCGCGCTGACCGCTAGCGAGAGCCGGCGCTTGCGCCGCAGTTTGAACGGGTTATTGCTCCGGGCCCTTGGATTGGAATGGGTCATGAGATTCTCCTTACAGATGAGCGGATTCGAGCGGAACAAACGGTTGCTCCAGACCAAAGCAGGCTGGACCGACAACCTTTAACGCTTTTTCGGTGCGCAGCTCGGCCGGGGCGGCAATCCCCAGCACCGATACGCGCTGACCGTAGCGCAGCCCTTCGGTGGTAATCGGTGCCGCCGTTTCCTGGTCAACAATACAAATGAGATCCGGCACGATGGCGCAGACTTCGCCGTTACGTACCGCAATGAGGTTTTCGTTCTGAAACTTGATTTCCATCCGGTCCGGACCGCCGTCCAGCGCGTCGAGCTTGATGGTACCCACCGCAAAGCCTGCGGTGGTCTCCCGGAACAAGTCGACAATCTTGCCTTCGAAGAGCAGGCGGGCACTGGTGGAAAAATCCAGCTCCGCCAGGTGTTCGAGAAGCGCGTGTACGGGCGGTTCATCCGCCTGTCTGGCCTGCCGAATGGCGCGGCCGATGCCTAGCGCCACCGTCAGCGTGCCGCGCAGAATGCTCGCCTTAACCTGTGCGCCGGTCATCGGATAGCACGCCATCAGGGCGCTTGCGCCCATCGCCACGACGGTACTGCGGGCAAACTTCTCAGCGGTTTCGTCATCGCCGGTGTTGATCAGCACCGTATTGCCGAATTCGTCGGTGAGCGTCAGGGGCGTCGAGGGATTGCCTTCGATGCTGTAGGTCACCATTTGGAGCTGCGGGAAAGCCCGACCCATCCCGTCGCCGTCGATCACAGGCAGGTTCAAGGTCGAACCCACCACCAGCGGCAGCAGCGCGTTCAGGCCGCCGATTTCCGCCGCCAAAATGCCGTAAGCCTTTTGCCCGAGATAGGACTCAAGCGCGCGAACCGAAGCGATCGCCTCGTCGCCGCTCGGCAGCTTTTCCATCATGACGGTTGGTGCGCCGATCATGGCCGAAACCAGCAGGAGCGCATCGTCGGGAAGATCGTCAGCCTGCTGCAGGGTCAGCGGTCCGCCTTTCGACAAGGACTCGCTCAGCAGCAGGCTGCCGATGTACGGATCGCCGCCGCCGCCCGTGCCCAGGAGCGCCGCGCCGATGGAATAGTCTTCAACGTCGTCGATGGTAATCTTCATACCGCTGCTCCGACCGCCTGAGAAACCTGCGCCAGGTCTCCCACCGCTTTCACCCGAACTCGGACCGAGTGTCCAGGCACGTAAGCCAGCGGAATCTCCTCCACGTCGACCACGCGCGTGCTGTCCGCACTGGCCCCAGCGGCGACCGCCTGTTCGATCGCCTGCGACTTAACGCGCTCCAACGCCTGTTCCCGGCCTTCGTCGTCAAAGGAGACGACGCGGTCGACTTCACCCCCGACCTGAGCAATGGCGGCGCCGACGGCGTTGGCCACGCCCGACTGCTCCGGAACGAGCAACCTTCCCGCGCCTTGGAGTTCATCTCGCGCCAGGATTGCACCGCCGCCCACCATGATCACCACCACGTCGCCGCTGCCGGTTTTCATGCGATCCACAGCCTCTTCCAGCATCTGCTGCATCCGCTCGTCAGCCGTCCGAACAAAATCTGCCGACAGGTCGGCGACCGACCACTGAGAGCCGATACTGGCGCGGCCGGCGGCTACCACGATGTCGGTGGCGGTCAGGGTTTGGCCACCAAATACTTTGGATTCAGTCAGGATGTCATGGCCCACCGACTGGGGGCCGATGGACAGCTCGCCGTCGCTTTCGACAACCCGGCTACCGCCGCCCAGACCAATCGAGAGTATGTCGGGCATTCGAAAATTGGTGCGCACGCCGCCGATGTCGACGTTGATCGACGATTCTCGGGGAAAGCCGTCGACCAACACGCCGACGTCGGTGGTCGTGCCGCCGATGTCGACGACGATGGCGTTGCTTTCGCCGGTCAGGAACGCGGCACCCCTCATGCTGTTGGTGGGGCCCGAAGCAAAGGTGAGTACAGGGAATTGCTTTACGGCGCTCGCCTGCATCAGCGTGCCGTCGTTTTGCGTGATGTACAGCGGCGCCGCTATCCCGAGTTCTTTGAGGGCGGTTTCAAAGGCGTCTACGACGAGCACCGAAAGCTCGCGTAGCGAGGCGTTCATCACCGCAGCGCTCTCTCGCTCCAGCAAACCCAGGCGACCGATGTCGGTCGCCTGCGTGACGGAAACGCCAGGGATTTCTTCGGCGATGATGGCGGCGGCCTGCGCTTCGCCTTCTCGGTTTAGCGGCCCAAACACGCTGGACACCGCGACCGCGCTTAACCCCCGGTCAGCGAAGCGCCGCGCGGTCCGCCGCACGGCCTCTTCGTCGAGTCCGGTAATCGCGCTGCCGTCCACCTGATAGCCACCCGGCAGAATTTCTGAATCGCCAAAAACCGCGGCGCGCATGGCCTCAGGCCAGGCCACCAGCGGTGGCAGGGAACGGGTCGCCGGCGCGCCGAGTCGCATGACGCCAACCCGGGTTAGACCCCGGGCCTGAACAAAAGCGTTGGTGAACTGCGTGGTACCGATCATCACGCTGCTGATGGCCGCCATGTCGAGGCCGGCCTGCCCGACAACCTGCCCGACGGCGTTGATCACGCCCGCGCTGATGTCCTCAGTGGTGGGTGATTTGACCGAAGCGAGAATACTGCTCCCGTCCAGCACCACCGCATCGGTATTGGTGCCCCCGACGTCGACGCCGATTCTCAGCAAACTCGTCTACCCCCTCAGATCACGAGGAGTTCATCTTGGCGCGAGGCTTCTGCCAGCTTCAACGACTTTGTGGAGTAGTCGGATTTTCGGGGGTGGGTAGGGGGAGACCTAAAACCGGGTAGTCACAGGAGATTCCTGCGGGTCGCCTCAGCGATGGCTCCCTGCCGTGTCGTCGTATCGAGCGTCCGATAGATATTCTTCAGGTGGAACTTGATCGTATTTTCGCCGACATCGATCCGCCGGGCGATCTCCTTGTTAGAGAACCCTCGCTGGACGTGCTGTAAGACTTCGACCTGGCGACTGGTGAGCACCGAGCGAGCGCGGTCACGAACACGCACCTCGCCCTGCAGCGCCTGAAGGATGTCGCGCAGAAAGCGATCTCGTAGTCGATTGGAGCCGGCGCTCTGGCTTTGTGCCGAAAACTGCTCCAGTAGCGGGAGGATCAGCTCACCGTCCTCGATGAAAGGTCGCTGATGATCGTCGAACAGAGCAAGGGAAACGGCTCGATCGACAAAAGCGAACGCTTCGTCGGTCCGATCGCTCTGAAACAGACACATGGCGCGCAGGAGCATCGGCTCCAGTTCGCCATAGTCGGCCCCAAGCGACTCGAGCTCCGCTGCTAGCCCATCGAGTTCATCTAAGGCGTCGACCGACAGCTCGGCGAACAGCGCCAGGCGCGCAAGCAGCAGTCGATGGGCCACGTAGATCCGGCGCGTGGAAAGGTTTTCCGGATCAAACTGTTCACACGATCGCGCGATGCCGAAGCGATCAGCGGCAGCCAAAGCCGCGTCGCCGTCACCCGTCCACAGCAGGTTCTGGATCTGCTGCACCTCGATCATGGCGGTCAGTCGCGGCACGTCGGCCGACGCCGCAAAGCGGCGGCCTCGCTGCAGAACTTCCTCAGCGGCCTCGAAGCCCTCGGTCGCACGGCTGATGCCTGCGGCAACCCCGAAGGTGGTGTGATGAATATCGAACCAGGCATCAAAATTGCCCATGCGGGCCAGCGGTTCGCTGATGCACTCGCGTGCCTGATCGAGCTTGTTCTGCAGATACAGAAGCTCGGCGCGATAGACCGACTCGATCAGCGCAAAATCGCTGTCGGGGCTGAAGTACTGCTTTACCAGGTGGTCGTTCTCCGCGTAAACCATCTCCGTATCGCGGAGCTTGCCCTGCATCAGCAGCGACTTACCCTGGTGAAAATAGATAAAGCTTTCCATGTAGACCGCGTTCACCCGCCGGAAGTAGGCGATCGCGCGGTTGCCGGCGCTCTGGCAGCGATCCAGCTGGCCCGCCTGCAGATAAATCAGACAGGCCACATTAAAGGCGGTGGCCCGAAGGAGCGACTCGTCGAGCGGTAACGACTCGCAGAGCTGTTCGATGCGCGCGAGATCCGATGCCGTGAAGGGGCGATCTTCATAGCCGGAGATCAGGCAGTCCATCAAGGCGATTTCCGCTTGCTGCAGCGGCACGATCGGCTGGCCGTTCCACACCGTGAAGTCCTCGGTCTGAGCGCGCAGCCTCTCAAAAACCTCTCGCGCCGCCGCCATCTCCTGCTGTTTGAGCAGCGCGTGGGCGCGAAACAGCGACAGCCGAAGATGGGCGTCGATATCCGCCGGCGCAACCAGGTCCGCGGCCAGCTCCATGAGGTCCAGATGCCCTTTGAGATACAGCAGCCAGCCGCCGCGCGCCTCGAGCTCAGCGGCCACGGCACTTGTATCTCCGGCGGCATGGGCGTGACGCACCGCCTCGGTGAGATCGCCATGGGTCAGGTGCCAGTCGGCCGCCTTTCCGTGCAGCGCCTCGACCTCATTGGGGCAAGTCCGCTTGAGGTTTCCGACTAAAAATTCCCGGAACAGGTTGTGGTACCGATACCAGCGCCGCTCCCGATCCACCGCCTCGATCAGCAGATCCTGCTTCTGCAGCCGCTCAAGGACAGACCAACCATCGGTGCGATCACAAAGCGCGTTGGCAAGGTCGCCGTTGATTCGTCTGGGCAGTGCGGTCACCAGCAAGAAACGCTGATCCTGCTCAGGGCGGCTGGCGAAGATCTGCTCCGTCATATAGTCGGCGAGCTCTGCCACCCGGCCCGAGAACGAGGCGATCTGGGCGGTTGAATCCTGCTGGCTGGAGATCCACAGATTGGCCAGCCGCAGCGCAATTACCCAACCCTCAGTTCGCTCCACCAGCATGGTGATATCGTCGATGGAAAGGTGCGCTGCGTCGCTGGAGAACAGCTCGACCGTCTCCTTAAAATCCATCTTGAGGTCCGCGGCGGTGAGGGTGGTTACTTCGTTGCGAACCACCAGATCTGCCAGCGCCAGCGGCGGCGCCGTGCGGCCCGCGATCGTGAACTGGAGCTCGTCGCAGGCTCGAGTCAGCAGGAAATCCATCATCTCGTGGATGTCCGGATTGCTGATATTTTCATAGTCGTCCAGCAACAGATGCACCGGACGTTCGCCGCGAGCGACTTCGTTGATCAGGACAATGGCCAGCGACTTGAGCGCCGTATTGCGCAGGCTGTTGCCGACGAGCGCCTGGCTGGAAGGCAGCTCCACGCCCGCCTGCTCAAAAGCTTTCAGCAGGTACGACACGAAGGTCGACGGCCGGTTGTCATCCTGGTCGACGCTGAGCCATGCGGTAGCAACCCCGTCCTCGGTCAGCATGTTGTGCCATTGGCTCAGGAGGCTCGTTTTGCCGTAGCCCGCTGATGCGTGGATCACCCGCAGCCGCTGCCCGGCGCTGCTCGCCAACGACTGAGTCAGCCGCGGTCTGGCGACAAAGTCCTGACTGGTTGCCGATGGCGACAATTTGGTCGTCAGCAGATACTGATCCATAGCCGCAGTTTGACGAAATCTGCCGGGGAGGCAAAGCACCACCGTAAACCTTCGGCCCCAGCAGGCAGCATCGTGGCCTAACCCGCAGGGTGTAGCAGCAAAGAATGGTTGCAGAACGGACAGCAGCTAGGGGTCTTCGAAACCGTCCCTGAGTAAAACCTGGTCGTAGCGAATGATGAGTCTGGGCTGAAGTGAGGGGTCAGAAGCCTCGCGAGCATGAAACCGTCGGGCGTGCGCCAGCGGAGCCGTCAGGCGATCGAGCACAATCCAGCCGTGATTGGCCGCCGGTTCTGCCCGCCAGAGCGCAAGATCACTCAGCGTGCGTTCGGTCGCCGGCCATTCGTAGTCACCCACGTCGTCAACGAGCAAACTGGTGCTGCTGTCCGCTTCGTAGTCACCGCCAGGATCGACCCACAGGTCGTCCGGAAAAAACCGGGTAGACCAGGTGGCGTCACCCTCATCCGCAGCGATGCCCATCCCGCCAGGCACACCGGCGT
This sequence comes from Pseudomonadota bacterium, assembly GCA_039033415.1. Classification (NCBI taxonomy): domain Bacteria; kingdom Pseudomonadati; phylum Pseudomonadota; species Pseudomonadota bacterium. The sequence goes on from JBCCCR010000030.1 coordinate 64,264, forward strand.
CCGAGGTGGCTTCCCCCCAGGGAGCCAGCACACGGTGCAGAAAAAACGTCACCGGCCCGGCCTCTTCTCGCTTCCGCGACAGGGAAAGGCGGAGCGTGACCTCCTGGATAATGGCGTCGTCCGGAACTGCGGACAGGTCGTCAAAGCGCAGCAAGGCGCGGCGGCGCAAGCCGTTGGCGATGCGGCCAGCAAATAGATAAATGCCGGCGCCGTTGCTCAAATCGTTGGCGTCCTGATAGATGCTGGTATCGGCGGAAGGGGCAATCTCGATTTCGAGCAGCTGAGCTTCAGCCATCGGCGCCAGCAGCACCAGCCAAACGCCGATCAGTCGCCTGATGGGACCCGCCCCGTCATAGAACGAAGCCCAGGTCCGCAGCCGCAAACTCATTGAGGTTGGGGAAAATCGCGTTGAGCTCCGAATCACCAACGCCAAGCCACTTGGCCAGCGTCGCACAATACTGATCAAGGGCAGTGCTCGGGATCATTCTCCCGCGGCCAATCGAGTCGGCGCCATCCAGCGCAATTTCGGGATAGGTACCGTAGAGCGTCTGGCCCAGCACACCACCGCCGATCACCATCTGCTGGCCGCCCCAGCCGTGATCTGAACCGTCTCCGTTGGAATTAAGCGTTCGACCGAACTCCGACATGGTAAAGGTTGTTACGTCGTCGGCGACGTTCAGCTCATCGCCGAGCGCTGACTGAAAGGCGGTGATGGCATCATTCAGTTCGGTAAGCAGCTCCGGCTGGTCGGTGTTCTGCGCGTTGTGGGTGTCATAACCCCCTTGCGAGACAAAGAAGATTTGTCGCGACTGACCCGTATCGCCGCGCGCGGCTATCAGTCGAGCTACCGTCTCGAGCTGGCCGCCCAGGTTGGTATCGGGAAACGACGTAGTGACCGGATTAGCTGCCATGGCGCTTGAAAACAACGCCTCGAGCTCAATCGACCGGGTCATGGTATCGCGATATTCCCGCTGAAACGGATGGTCGTAGGCAGCCGCAAAAATCTCGTCGAAGCCCGCCTGGCGCGCGGCGGACGCGAGCTGCGTATCGAAGCCCTCAATCTCGATCAGTCCATCCAGACCAATCTGGTAGGGGCGGGTCACCTCGCCGACAGCAAACCGGTTGTTGCCGCCGACCGAAACGCTAAACGGAAGGTCCGGGTTGGCGTTGAAGGTCACCAGCTGGTCTGCGACCAGGCCACCCCAGCCTTGGGCCATACCGGCTATCGCGGATCCGGACTGCCAAAGCTCGGTCTGGCTGTTGTGCGAGAAAAGCTGAGGCGGACGGGGGACGCTGCCGTTCTCAAAGGTGAGCTTGGTCATCGGCGCTACCAACGGTCCAACGTTGGTCACCACCGCGAGATCACCGGCGTTGAACAAGCTGCGCAGGCCCGGACAGCTTGGATGAAATCCGTAGTTCCCACCGCTCAAAGGCGAAACCGCCAGCAGATCCTCCCTCGGAATGGCCAGATTCTCACGGATATCGCTGTACTGGTTGTAGCGGGTGGTGTCCCGTGGCACCAGCAGGTTGAACGAATCGTTCCCACCGGTCAGATAGATGCATACCAGAGCGCGATAGCCGGCTCCGCCGCCCTGCGCCATGGCCTGATTCACCATGCCGAGCTGACCCAAGGTTGCGTAGGCGCCGCCCGCAGAGAGTACGCCGGCCATCTGGCGCAGAAAGTGGCGACGCTTCGTGTTGATAATGCCCGTCATAGCCGTTACCTCTGCACCGCAAATTCTGGAGAGACCAGCAGGAGGTGGATCAGACCGTAAACTTTGCGATCGTCATTCCCGGAACTGGGGTAGGCCTCTACGGTAGCGATCAGCGCCTGGCGAAGCGCTGACGACATGCTGCCGTGGAGCATTCGCAGATCGAGTTCGTCCACCAACACCGCCGGATCGTCCAGCAGGGGAATCAGATCTTCCACGTTGATCGCCGGCCGGTTGGCCGGCGGATTGGTTTGACCCGTGTTGCCGTTCCACCCCTGATTGAAAAGGTGGTTAGCGGCGGTGGCGATCGTGCCTTCGTCGATGATCTGAAACTCGGGTGAAACCAAACCGGCCTGCTGAATCTCTCCCGGTGCCTGGTAGCCCGGGGAATAGAAATTGAACACGGTCGGTGCGAAAAGCGGGCTCTGCGCGTAGGGGCCCGTCGGAATGTTGACCGAACGACCGTCCGGAGCCGGCACCGCGTTGAAGGCGCGATACATGGCAATGAGCTTGAGCAGCGGCTCCCTCGGCCGCCCAAACGGCGCCGGTTGAGCCATCCCGCGGGCCACAGGATCGAACAGGATCGCTCGGACCACCGCTTCCAGATCTCCGCGCACCCCGCTGCCGTTGTTGTTAAAGACCTGGGCCACCCGCGCGACGTATTCTGGCGGCGGATTGCTGCTGACCAGCTTTAAGATCAGCTGCCGGCTGATGAACGGCCCGACGTTGGGGTGGTTAAAAATAATGTCCAGCGCGTCGGTGAGATCCTCTTCACAGGACTGGCCCGCCGGAACAACGGCACCATCCAGCAGCACCTTCTCGCCCGGCTCATGCTCCTCTTCGAAGCAGACCATGGGCAGGTAATTGACCTCAGCACGAAAGAAAGTTTCGGAATTGGCGTAAGTCCAGCCAGTGAATATTTTTGCCATCTCACCGATCACGGCCTGGTCGTAGGTCGGCAGGGGCTGCCCCTGATTATCCAGCATCGGCGTATGGTCCAGGTTGAGCTTGACCAGACCAATGCTGAAAAGCTGCATGATCTCCCGAGCATAGTTTTCGTCGGGCAACGTGCCTCGATTCGGATTCGCTTTTCGGTTGCGCAGATGGCTCAGGTACCGCCCCATCTGCGGACTGAGGCTGACCTCCTCGAGGAGCTGTCGATAGTTGCCAAAGGCGTTGCGAGCCAGCAGGTCGTAGTATTCCGCCAGCCCAAAAATGTCGTTTCCCATACCCTGCTGGCTGATGACCAGAATCTGGGATAACGCCCAGGCGACCCGCTGTCGCAGCTGGTCCTCACCGTAGATCGCTATCGAACCCCAGCGGCTGCGGCGGTCGCCATTCGTGACGCCTTGGGTGGCTGCGAGGTTTTCGAGAAAGGGGCGCTGCAGGCTGATCGGCGAGCTGAGCTGGTTGTTAAACCAGGTTTCCAGGTCGGACTGCTGCAGGGCAGCGATCTCAGCGGGCGTCGGCCCGTACGTCGCCTGCGTCAGGATTCTCGCTGCTTCAAACTGGGTGAGGCTCCGCTGACCGACAGGCTCGAAACCATCGGCAAACCGGGCGCCCTGCGCCTGCACCACGGTGCCAACTGCTAAACACGCCAGCCCGCCCGCCAGCAACACTGCTCGCCATACATTCACTGCGCTTAATCCCATCTAGAGCCAGACTTTTTTCCGAACCGCAGTGTGCGTTACATCGATCCGCCATGCGTGAGAGGTTCATCACAGTTTTTTCGAAACTTTTGTGACGTAAAGCCGGTTTAGGCGCGCCTCAGGGGTAACGCTCGCCCAGCAGACCGCGGTTGCCTCCGAATAGCCAGTAAAACATCCCCGGCAAATCGTTGATGCCCAGCAGGAGGTAGTTGTCCTCGCCGGCGAAGCCGCTGTCAAAAGCCCGGTCGCCATAGGTCAGTCGGAGCTTGTCGCCGAGGATCCCGACGTAGGCGCTGTAGCCCGTCACACCCCCGTCGAAGGCGCCGCGCCCCTGCCAGGTATAGCTATAGCTGGGTCCGATGCCAATACTGCTCAGACCCAGACTGTCGAAATGCCGGCTAAGGTAGAGATCTCCCTGAGTGAAACGGACCGTGCGATCACGGTTGCGGCTTTTCAGCACCGGGGACAGCCTGGCGCCGACCGACCAGCGGGTGTTCAGGTAATAACGGGGCTCCCAGGACAGGCTGCCCATGCCGTCGTGCAGGTCGGTGCCAACCGAATAAGGCAAGAAGTTAAAGCCGGTCGGTCGGTCGGCGGTCGACAAATACATTCCATCGCCGTTGTCGGGAACCGCTGCCGATTCGGCCACCCAGCGCACGGCGCCCAGCCCGCCGCGGATGAGATTGGATGTTCCGGCCGCGGAGGCTGCCTGCTCCGCATACGGTTCACCCGGTCGCTCCCCCGGCAAGGTGCCATAGCCCGAGCGATCTTCGAGCACCATGAGCCGATCGGTGGCGCTGCGGATCAGATCGATGTACCAACGCTTCACGTGCGCTTCGCTGAACCGCACAATCCGGCAAACCACAACGCTCAGATCGCAGTCTTCGCCGGACGGCTCGCGGTAGGCCTCCGTGCAGGCCAGCAGCTTAAACAGCCGAATGTTGACGTCGCCGGACTTGAGGGCCGCCGCCTCGCATGCCGCCGAAAAGTTGGCATTCTGTCGCACCTGAACCTCAAGCGCTACGGGGAGCGCGCGCCCCAGCGCCAGCAGTCGCTGAGTCATTCGCTCTGTCTCGTCCACACGGAGGTCTGCCAGCCACTCCCAGGACCAGCCTTCCAGGTTTGCGAGGAAACGGATGATCGTATTGCCCTGGCGATGTTCCGGGTCTGTGCACAGCGCACCGTTTCCACAAAGCAGAAGATAGACCTGCTCTGAGCGCTCGGCCATGCAGTCCGAGAATTGTGGTTCCCCGACGTAGGGCTCACACTCGGCACCGGTTAGATTAACCAGCGCATCGTAGACCCCCGCGTAGTAGTCGTAGCGGCGAAACGACTCGTCGAGAAAAGCGCCAAACGCCCACAGCAGTTCACCAACTACTCGGGGGTAGCGGGACGTGAGGTAGAGTCGTCGATCGCCCAGCGAGTCGTCCTGGAGATGGCTGATCGTCTGCGCAAGCTGACGCAGGTCACGTTCCGCATCGTCGAGGTTGCCCAGGGCCGCGCTCATCCATTCGGCGAGCTTGCCCCGCCTTAAACGTAGTTCGTTGGCGGGCGTGTTGGCGCCGCCAAACGGATTGAGGTTGTATTGGCGTTCAAGCTCGACCGCCATATCGATCATGCAGGCCCGCGCGGTCTCCGGATCATCCCGGGAGGGCGTGGCACTGATGCAGTCGAGACCGGGGTCAGTCCAGAGTCGAAACAGCGGCTCGCAAAACTGCCGCGGGCCAATCGACGCTCCGCCGACCTCCAGCACCCTAAGGACAAGGGCGCAGGCCTGCTGAGACCAGTCACCATCGCGCAGCGTGTTATAGAGCTCATAGTTGCGGGCAGAGCTGAAAGCACCACCGAGGAAGGCAAGCTGGCTTTGTAGATCATTGCGGCGCGGATCGGCATGCAGATCGAAGTCCTCTTCGACCTTATCATCGCTTCTCAACACGTCCGGATCGACATAGACGTAGGCGAAACGCCTCGCGGCCCGCCCGTAATCCTCGGCTGTCGCCACGTCGTCCTGACGCGGTTCAGCAAGCGCCTTCGCCGCGCCCAGCGGGATGTTGTCAAAGACGCCGCCGTCAACGAAACGCTCGTTGGACACCAGGCGATAACCCTGGGGACAGCCGGACGCCGACCGGAAACCGGCGGACGGCTCACAGTATTCGAGGAGGGTGGGGCTGAAGGCGACGGGAAAAGAGCTTGAGGCCAGTAGGGCCGACTTCACTTGACTCGGCGCCAGGTATTTTCCGTTCACGGTTGCCGGCAGCATGATGAGGTTACCCAGATCCGGGTCCGAAATGCTCAGCGCTGGATCGTCGGTGGTCACGTCGGCCTGAAACACCATGCGGTGGCCGTTTGGGCCCTCAACCGTGCGCGCAACCATGGCAACAAGAAACCGCGAGTTTTCAAGCTCAACGCCAGCCTGATTGAGTTTTTGCGCCTTCACGCGCGTCACGGTGAAGGCCAGCGGAACGACACAGTCCGGGCGGAAGCTGCCGTTGTCGGCAACGAACTGGATGTCGTCGAACGCCTTAGACAAAGCCGTTCGTGAGAACAAGCCGTCTGTTTCGCCGTAATCGAGCTGCTCACCGTCAGCCAACGCACCGGCAAACGGCAGCAGCTCGTCGATGCCTACTTCTCGCCAGGTCTTGAAAAATAGATTGTCGTAAAGCTCGTTTGCCGTCAGGCGCGCCGCCTCGCGGGACCGGGATTTCTGCGGCGCGTCATCGAGGCACCAGCTCACCGCGGTCAGCAGCGTATTGATACTGCCTGCCGATGCGCCGGTGGCAGCCCGCAGGTCCGGCTTGCGGGTTTCGAGCGAGCCTTGCCCGCGCCGGGCCTTGAGATAGCGCACAACGCCCCAGTTGACGCCGGCCTGATAGGAACCGAGGCTGACGCCGCCGCTGCTGGCAAAAACAAAAGGTACAGATTCGGGCTCGAGCGCCGCGCTCGAGCGGCCCAACCCGGGAATGGTCGCGGCGAGAAACGCAAAAAACAGACGATAAAAATGCTTCATGAGGTCCCCTCCTCGGATCAGCTAGGTATGGATGCTACTCCATTGATGGGACGCTAAATCAGAGAGATATCCTCACGTAGATTGTTCGGGCCGAATTTGGCGGGCGACTTTCAGGGTGGAAATCTTAAGGGGGCACTGAGCCAGCCGAAAGTATGGGACGAAGCCGCTCGATGATCGAGCGGCTTCGCGATGTGCTTAGAGGTCTCTGGCAGCAACCGTTCGGATCTGGGGCCAGTTGGCGTCCGCCTTGGCGATGTTGCCTGGGATATCCTTCTTCCAAACGTTGTAAGCCTGGCGGTTTTTGTTGACGTAAAGTCGGCCGTCAACAATCTCGAAGGCTTTGCCGTCCACCTGGAACTTCTTGCCGAACGAAGCGCCGAGCGCGCAGTAGCCGCCGTAGGCCGGCGCGTATTTTTCGGGGTTGGCCTGGAACAGGCTGCGGTTGCCTGCCGAGGCGAATCGATAGACGGCGCCATCGTATTCCACGGTGAAGTCGGCAGAGCCGCGCACCGGGCGTCCCTCCGTGAAATAGGCCACGGCATCGTGGCCAGCCAGGATCACGTTATTGCGATCGGTGGCGGTCTCAACGCCGGCGGAGGCCGTGGCGGCGACAGCGAGCAGCGCACCGGCTGCAATCATTCGGATTAGCGCGTACATGGTTTTTCTCCTAACTAGAGTTTCCAAAAAGATTTGCTGAATCAGTGAGACCATCGTAGGCTTCGGGGGCGAAGGAAAATATGCCTTAAATCGCTCTAGACATGTCAGAAACCGTTGTAGAGCCCAGCGATCCTTTGAGCACGCTGCTACGCCAGGTCAATTTTGGCGCCAACGTGATTTTTCGCGCGCAATATTGCGGCCGCTGGGCGGTAGACACATCCGGCAGCAATCAGGTGCCTTTCCACCTGGTCTCGCGCGGCGAAGGGTGGCTTCACGACCATAGCGGCCCGCCCCGAAAGCTCCTGCCTGGCCACCTGGTGCTGTTTCCCCACGATCGTCAGCACCTCCTTTCGGGCAGCGCGGCACCGCCTGACCGCGCGGTGATCAACCAGGGACCGCCGCCGACAATCTCGGAACCCGCCACCCGGCTGGTTTGTGGGTACTTCACGTTTGACCGGCAGGCGGCCGCGCCGCTGCTCGCCGGGCTCCCGGCAACGATGGTCCTCGACCTCGCCCAGGCACCTAGCCCCAGCGCCCGGCAGCTCGTTGAGCTTTGGATGGCCGAAGCGGCAATCCCAAAGCCGGGCGGCGACGTTGCTGTGGATCGGCTCGCCGAACTGGTATTCATCGAAATGCTGAGGCTCGAAGCCCAGGAAGGGCGGCTCGGCGGCGTCTTCAGCGCGCTGAGTGATTCGAGGCTCGGGCCGCTGCTCGCATCGATTCATCGCGATCCGGGTGCTTCCCACCCAGTGAAGGCACTTGCTGCAGCCTGCAACCTCAGCGAATCCGCGTTCGTTCAGCGTTTCAAGAAAGCGGTAGGCACAACGCCGGGACAATACGTCAAACACTGGCGCCTGCAGCTAGCCGCTAGAGCCTTAGCCCAGACGAGCCGATCGACAACCGACCTCGCAGCAGCAGCGGGCTATGAATCAGAAGTTGCCTTTCGCAAGGCTTTCCGACGACATTTTGGCGAGAGTCCGGGGCGCTACCGTCGGAGCCGTCGCAAGCCCTAGTTGCCCGCGTGCCTCGGAATGCATATTGGACCTCTCGGCGTGCAGCGGTTCGTTCTTCCCGTCCTACGAGACTCGTAGACGCGACACCGAAGTCTGAACGCCGTCCCGCCATCGGCTCCTGGTGTTTTCGACAAATGGAAAAATGGGCATGATGACGATTCCCAACGCGAACTTATCCATGGCTGAACCCGATCCACGAACCGCTTTGCTGAGGCTGCACGACGAGCTTATGAAAGAGGCTGAAGCGTTACGCCACAGCACCGCGACTGTCGAGCTGGACCAGACCCGACAGGGACGACTGACGCGCATGGACGCCATGCAGGCGCAGCAAATAGCGATTGCCGCAGCGCGACGCAATCAGCTGCGAATCCGCCAGGTAAAGGCAGCGCTGACCCGTTTGGACAACGGGGAATACGGCGAGTGCATCATGTGCGGAGAGCTGATCGACCCACGGCGCCTCCGAGTCGATCCCACCAGCACGCGTTGTGTTCCCTGCCTCGAAAGTGGCGAGTAGGCTATGGTTCAGCGCAGCTGACTGTCTTTGCTGCCGCGCCGGTTATAGCCAGAATACGCTTTGGCCTCCTCGTCGAGTGCTGACTGGCAGGCTACGCAGAGCCTGACGCCGGGTACCGCCACTCGGCGCGCTTCGGGGATCTCCACGCCACACTCTTCGCAATGCTGCAAACTCTCTCCCCGGGGTAGCTGACCACGAGCGCGAGCGACGGCATCCTCAATCGTGGCGTCGATCTGCTCCTGCACGTTGCCGTCTTTGGCAAATCCTCCGGCCATTAGCGAACCACCATGCCGCGCTCAATCGTCTTCGTTGATGTCGAGGGTCATAGCGTCCGGACCCCGAAGCAGGGTCCAGTTGGAAACCGCCACCGCATCGCGGGAGGTCAGCCGAGCCGGTGCTGCCACCGGCTCGGGCTCAAGGGCCACACCATCGGGCAACAGGTACATGGTGGTTGTCATGGTGTCCTCGCCTCGGGCCTTGCCGTCAACAATGGCCGGACGATAGCGGGTGAGCTTGGGAAACTGCTGCCGTGCCCGGGAGCTGTCGCGCGATCCGGCGCTGGTTTCTGACACCTTCGCGCTGCGGATACGGCCATCGTCGGTGACGCGGAACTGAAAGGTCACCTGTCGATCATCGCCGGCAACTTTGAACGGCGCCATGTCGCCGTAACGAACCAGCTGCGGTTCGGCAAACTGCGGCAGCCAATGCGCCCCATCCGGTCCGGCGGCGGCCGCCACAGCGTAAGCCGCTTCGTACTGCGCGACAGCCTGACGCTCGAAATAGCGCTGCATCAGCCAGTCGCCAAACACCAGCCGCGCCTCTACTCGTTGATCAACCGAGAAAGCCTCTGGCTGACTTTCCATCAGCTCGATGATGCGTTCATACATGCCGCGTGCGAACTTCCCGCGATAGCCGCCTCGATAGGCGTGGGCCATACCGCGCAGCAGCGGCAGCGACTCTGGTCGATCGGGCCCCCGACCCTGAACCTCGCTCAGCGCCTCATGAAAAACCGCAATCGCGCCATCGTATTCTCCGAGAGACCGCAGCCAGGTGCCGTAACGCGCCGCGGCGGCAATGGCCTGGGGACTGGTCTCGCCATGGTTCACGCGATGGAGCTTGACGGCCAGCTGCTGCTGCTCATTGGCCAAATGACGATCACCCAGCGCCTGCAGGACGTCGGCCTTGGCGTAGGTGAGCGGGATCTGGGCGTCGTTTTCGGTGCCCCATTGACGGTGGGTGATGTGCTGGGCGCGGGAATAGGCTTGCAGAGCTTCGTCATAGCGCCCTCGATTGCTGAGCGATGCGCCAAGAAAGGTCAGGGCTCGGATCAGCTTTTCACTGTAGAGCGGCAGCTGCCCAGCCAGCAGGTCTTCCGCGAGAGTGAGGTCAGCGTAGGCGAGATCATGATCCTCCCGGAGCAGTCGGCTGATCCCCACTTCGGCGAGCGCCACGGCGTACTCGGTACTCGTATTCCCGTTCTCCGCTTCCGCTAGATCGCGCAACCGGATGGCCATCTCAAGCGCGTCGTCGCTGCGCCCACCCTCTCGGGCTTCAAAATAGCGATCCCAAAGCTCGGCGCTGTCGTCGCCAACGCCGGGCTGCTGGGGCGCCTCGGCGGCAAAAACCGGATCAGAAACCACAAGCCCGATCAGCAGCAGGCTAGCTAAGGTCATAGAAGCTTTCATCTCGACGATCCCCTTGCAGCTATCGGTCACCCTAGCAGCATTGGCTCAGCGCTCTCAAGACAGTAAACCTACGGACTCCAAGGGTGCTGCCTGCGAGAGGTGCCGATCGAGCTCCGATAAACGGGGCGGGATGGATTCGCTCGAACCCAGCTTTCTCGTTACGCGGCGCGTATACTCGCCGGTCCGCCGTTTGACACACGGGCTCACCGCCATGCACCCCATCGCCAAGCAGCTGCTCGACCAACACGTCGAGTTTGAACTGGAGGCGCTAACCGACAAGCGTGTGCAGACTTTTCTTCGCGATGCCGTAAAGCGTGGCTTTGATTTCGCCGAGGACCAGACTCTCAGCGCGCTGATCACCCAAAAACGGTGTGTCTCCGCAACCCGCCGCCTGCTCGCCGATTCGCGAATGCCGCCGACCGTCACCGATTTTGGTGTTTCACTCTTGCTTCGGTTTCGCGAGCAGCTGGCAGAATCTCAGGTTGAACTTCGAGATCTGATCGGCCCGGACGGGTATATCGAACTGGTAGAACTGGTTGTCGGCCTGCACGAACCCCGCCGCAGGCTGCTCGCTGAAATATTCCGCCATCCATTATATAGCGAGCTGATTTCGAGCCTCGTCTATGAAGCGCTGTTGAACTACCTGATCCAGGACAATCTCATCACCCAAAAGGTCCCTGGCGTTGGATCGATGCTGAAGCTGGGGCGGAAAGTGGCAACGCGCGCTGTCCCGGGTCTGGACGCGACGGTCGAACGTCAGCTCAAGAGCTTCATCAAAGGCTATTTGCCCTCACTGATCAAAACTTCCGAACAGATTGTGGATGCGGCGATGACCAGCGACAACTTGGTCGATCAGTTTTCTGAGGCGTGGCCCGCTATCGGGGAAGTAAAGCTGACCAACCTGACCGAAGACCTTCAGGCGGAAGACGTTGAACGCTTCGGCACGTGGTTAAAAGACACGTGGGACGAGCTTCGTCAAACGGATTGGTTTATGGAGACAGCCGAGTCTCTGATCGGGCACTGTTTCGATCATTATGGCGATCAGCCTGTGGCGCAGTTGCTCAACGACTTTGGCATCAAGCGCGGCATGGTGAACAAGGAAGTCCTCGCTTTTGGCCCGCCGCTGCTGAAACAACTTCGCGCTTCAGGCGTCCTCGCGGAGCTGTTAAGGATGCGCCTGCAGCCGTTTTACGAGTCGGCAGCGGTCTCAGATCTCCTTGAGAGGCGCTGAAGCCAAACGACAGAGGCTAGTGGATATCCACGGTTCTAGCTTGCTGACCATGCTGCTAGCCTGACCGTGGTCGGTAGCCGGCCAAGCTCCGCTTGTTCGGCCGTCAGCAACTAAGCTCAACACGGGAGAGACCTATGACCGGTCAGGCCGCCGCACCCTGGCTCATCAGCGCTGAGGACTTTCCACGCAGCGGATCTCGGCGGGAACAGCTGGCGTTCCTGGTTGGCTACGCGATCCTGGCGCCTTCGGGCCACAACACACAGCCCTGGTTGTTTCGCGTCTCCGAGACCCAAATCGACGTATACGCCGATCGCACCCGCGCGCTGCCGGTCGTCGATCCATTCGACCGCGAGCTGACGATCAGCTGCGGCGCGGCGATCAGCTTTCTCGAGCTTGCTGCCCGCCGGTTTTCTTTGGCGGCAACCGTCACGTTGCTCCCCGACAACAGCGAGCCGGACCTTCTGGCTCGGGTAGCCTTTGACTCGGGAAGTCCGACAACGCAGAGCGAAAACCAACTGTTTGAGGCCATCGGAATCCGCAGAACCAACCGGACCAGCTTTGCCATGGAGCCCGTGCCCAAAGACTTTGCCGAGGCCTGCACAGCGTGCGCTGAACGACAAGGCATCGAAATCCGGCTGCTGGAAACCCAGCGAGCGCGGAGCGAATTGGCCAGACTCGTGAGTGAAGGCGACCGCATGCAGTTCCATGATCCACGTTTTCGGCGAGAGCTGGCCTGCTGGGTGCATTCCAAGCGTCTCGGCAGCCGCGACGGCATGTCCGGCGAAAGTTTTGGTTTGCCGGATATCCTTGCCGGGGTTGGCCGCATGGTGATCCGCAGCTTTGATATCGGAGAAGGCGTTGCTGCGTCGGACGAAGACAAGGTGCTTGCCGGCACCCCGGCACTCCTCGTGTTTGGCTGCAAGGAAACGCCTGAGGAATGGCTGAAGGTGGGTCGAGCGCTGGGGGAAATCTCGCTTCTGGCCACCGCTCACGGCCTCTCGATTTCCTACCTCAACCAGCCGATTGAAACCGACGCGCTCCGACCTGAGGTGAGGTCAATCGCGGATCTGCGCCTCGAACCACAGCTTCTGCTTCGGGTCGGGCGAGCCACGGGATCCGTCAACCCAACGGCGCGTCGGGATCCCGCCGAGGTGATGCTGGACTAGCGCTAGCGCGCGCTTGAAACCGCGTTTGTCGGTGCGTCCATAGCGCACCAAACGTCCAAAGAACTCCAAGAGCTCGGAGAACCGTGTGCATTCGGCGCTGGTGATGCGTTGGCCTATAGACAGGTTCAACCATTTCGGCATGCCGCAACAACGGCGGCGTAGGGAGACTCACCGTGACTGCTTCGATCCACACACACCGCAGAATTTGGCCTCTTGCCCTGGCCTGGCTGGCCTCGTTGACGATAGGGGTGACCGCGGTTGCCCCCGCATTTTCTCAAGCCTTTACCTACCAGGGAGAACTCACCCTCGACGGAGAGGTGCTGAACGAAGCGGTAGATTTCGATTTCTCGCTGTGGAGCGCGCCAACTGCCGGGCTGCAGATTGGCGTCAACGACGAACAGCTGGCGGTGGCCGTGGTGAACGGCACCTTTACCGTCATGATTGATGCAGGGAGTGATGTTTTTGACGGCGCCGAGCGCTGGCTGGAGATTGCGGTTAGGCCATCCGCCGGCAGCAGTCCTTACACGGTTCTCGAACCGAGGCAGCCCATTTCCCCGGCGCCTTACGCCGCGTATGCGCTTGACGGCGCAGCCGGGCCCATGGGCCCGCAGGGTGAACCCGGACCCGCCGGACCGCAGGGTGACCCGGGGCCGGCTGGACCCCAGGGTGACCCCGGGCCGCCGGGCGCCACGCCCTGGCAGGTGAACGGGACGACAGCGTTCTACAACGCCGGGAGCGTCGGACTGGGCACCGATACGCCGCAGTCTTCCGTTCACCTGACCAGCGCTGATCTTGGGCTGCAGACGGCACCGCAGTCGCTCCTGGGCGAGGACCTGCTGGTTGAGGCGAGTGACGCGGTGCTGGGCCTCTACAGCAGCCCGGGCGGAACCAACGGCTCGGCAATTGTGCTGGGAGAGATGAACGCCGGCACCCTCGAAGGTAAGTGGACGATGCTGAAGCGCACCAGCCAGGCCGGGAATCGCCTGTTTTTTACCTATGGCGCCAACCCTAACTATGCGCTCAACCCAGTGCGGGTGGCGTTCCATCCGGACGGCTTTTTCGCTATGGGTACTGACGCCCCGTTCTTCAGCCCAGAGAGCACGCTAACCATCAATACCGGCACCGACCAGCACGGTGTGCTGGTGTTTGCCAATTCACAGCTGGGTAGCGGCATCGGGCTTCACGCAGGACCTATCGGCTTTGCCAGCATGCCGAAAAACGCGTTCTTTAACGGCGCCTGGCAACGTTTTGACGAAACGATGGGCGCCTTTTTGCAGGAAGTTAGTCCATCAGGCGTCGTCGATTTTTATGTCGCACCGGCTGGGCCTAACCCGATTACCTTCAGTCGGGCCTTGAGGATCGGCACCGATGGAACCGTCGTGATGCCCGAAGACGTAACGATTGACAGCGCCAACCTGACGGTTGGGGGTACGCTGGAGGGGCAGGCGCTCACCTTGGATGGCTCGACCACCATCAGCGCTGCTGAGCTCAACGTGCTCGATGCTGGCGTCACAGCCCCGGCGTTTCTGAATTTTTATGTCCGCGCACCGGGCGCCAGCCAAACCTATTATCGCTATGACCCCAATACGCCGGACGATTTTGTCGTGACGCAATTCGGCTGTCATGCGCAGACCGCTGACGGTCTGGCCACCGCAACAACAATTCGTCTTTCCGACGGCGCCGGCGAATCGCTTGATTGCGTCATCGGCGCTGGACTAGATGATTGCGTTGTTACGGGCCTGCTCGTCTTGGCACCCACTGAAACGCTCGCGGCGACCGATGACGGCACCGGCGTCTTCGGCAATCCTGCAAACCTCAACTGTACGGTGGAAGGGCTGGTCAGCGCCCTGTGATGTGTGACTGCCAGCCGGCAATGGGCTAGCGGCCTGGAGGACATTCTTTTCCCGTCAATACCCCGAGCGCCCTACGCGCCGTCGAGATGCCAAAGCCGATAGCTATACTGGTGCAAACCATGCCAAGCACCAGGTGAGCCGTATGGACCGGAGCTCTAACCAGAATTCAGAAGATCGCTTCAAAACCGGCGGTGCCATCGAAGCGATGGATGAGTTATCGGCCGTTGAGGACGCAACCGGCCAGGTGATCGGCGACTACACGATCGAGGCGAACCTCGGCGAAGGCGGCATGGCCCGCGTGTATCGTGCACAGCGCTCTGATGGCGAGTTCGAAAAAGCGGTGGCCATCAAGCTGATGCTGAACGCGCGACTGACGCCACGCCAGCGCGAGCTGGCTTTTCGCGAACGGCAGATCCTGGCGGAGCTGAGCCACCCCCATATCGCCCAACTGTTTGACGCGGGCGCCACCAGCGAAGGCATTCCGTTCCTGATCATGGAGCTGGTCGACGGGGAACCGATCGACCGTTTCTGCCACGAGCGTCATCTGACGATCCGGCAGCGCGTATCGCTGCTCATGCAGGTCGCCGCGGCCACAGGCCATGCACACAGCCATCTGATCATTCACCGGGACATCAAGCCCTCCAACGTGATGGTCACCAATGATGGCGTGCCCAAACTGCTGGACTTCGGCGTCGCCAAGCTGGTGGACCGTGATGACCAGGATGGTGATCCGACCCAGGCCTTAACGCCTGGTTTCGCCAGCCCCGAGCTGATGCTGGGTCAGTCCGTCACGATCGCGAGCGACGTCTATCAGCTGGGTTTGCTGCTGCTGCACATGCTGGTCGAAAAACCGGTTGTGGAGCACACCTGGCCGGAGTCGATTCTCAGAGCGTCCGAAGCACGCGGCGTCGAGTTTGAAGCCCATACCTTGGAAAACATGCCGGAGGACCTGTGGCAAATTGTCAGTAAGTGTTTGCAGCCCGATCCTGGACAACGCTACACGGACGTCAACGCGCTTCGGGCAGACCTGCAGCGTTATCTGAACAATGAGCCGATCCAGGCCCGACCGCCAACGCTCGGCTATCGGCTTAGCAAGTTTGTTCAGCGCCACACGGCGCCGGTAGCCGTCGGCGTGCTGGCTGTACTGGCCCTATCGGTCAGCACGTTCTGGTACCTTCGAGAGGTCACGGAGGCCAGAAGCGTTGCGGAGGCTAGAGCGGAAACCGCAAGCCGAGTAACCCGTACGCTGTCGACCCTGATCAGCGAAACGTTTCGCGAGCTGATCCGGGCCAGTGCCGGCGAGAATGAGGATGGGCCAAATCAGTTCATTCGGTCCTCGCTGGCCACGACGGCCCAGGTGGTTGAAGACCAGCTCGCAGACGAACCTTCGGCCCGAGCCGAAGCCTTGAACGTGCAGGCCTCACTCCAGCAGCTTCTGGGCAATCTGGACGAAGCCGAGTCGCTATGGCGAGAGGCGAGCACCGTGGCTGACCCCGCGGGGCAACCGCAGCTGGTGTTCGACACGCAGATCCACCTCGCCAATCTTTACCAGCAGAAAAATGACCCCGACCAGGCTGAGGAATGGCTGGCGCAGGCCGCGCTGACCTCCGAGACCGCCGACCTGTCTCCCGATCAGCGACTCACCTTACTGCAGTCGCAGGCTCAGCTGCTCGCGGTCAAAGGAGACTTCGAAGCGTCGAATCAGGCGTATGAAAAAGTCGCCAATCGTCTGGCTGAGCAGAGCGAGCTATCGGTGCTCGGCCGGCTGCGCGCCTACAACGAGCTTTCGGTACACAACAACATTCAGCGCCGGATGGATGAGGCCATCAGCTGGGCAGACAAAGCGATTGCCCTGGCACAGCAGGAGCTGCCCTCCGATTCCTATGAGCTGATCGCGCCGCACAACGCCGCTGGCTGGGCCCACCGCAGCAACCGTGACTTTGATCAGGCGCTATTTCATTTTCAGCAGGCGCTCGCTTTGGCGAGGGCAAATTTTGGCCGTTTCAATCCGCAGGTAGCCGACGCGCATAACGCGATGGGCGCTATCAACTACAGCCAGCTGGACATGGTCTCAGCCGCTGATCACTTCACAGAAAGCCTGCAGATTGCGATCGAGCTGTTCGGGGAAAAGCACCTAAACGTCGCCGGCGCTTACTCCAACGCGGCCACCGTTTTGCTGGACGGTGGCCGTATCGACGAAGCAATTAACTACTACGAGACAAGCATCGGCATCGCCCGGGAGATTGGTGACGGGGGCGCTCGGGCCTTGGCCCTTGCCCTTCGCAATATGGCAAAGACCCAGGCGCTGATCGGCAACTGGGATGAAGCGGAAGATCTTTATCGAGAAGCGATTGCCTTTCGGCGTGAGGTGTTCGGCCCGGACGGTCAAATGACGCTCGAAGCGATGATCTATTTTTCCGGCTTTCTGAGCGGCCGGGAACGCCACGACGAAGCGGGCACTTTGTTTGATGAAGCGATGACCGGGTTAAGAAAGGACACGGAACCGGATGACTTTGGGGTCTTAAGCTGGAGCCGCTACGGTTGGCCGGTCGAGCTGGCGCGGGGCAATACGCCCGAGGCACGGGAGCTTCTGGAGCTGCTGATCAAGGATTCAGGCGAGGCTCGAGACTACGGCTATATCGAAGACACGAAGCTTGCGACCCAGCTGGCCGAATTGTGTATGGGGATCGACGACCTCAGCTGCGCGGGCGACGCGCTGGAACAGGCGAAGCTGGGCATGAGCAGCGCGCCGAATCACCCCTACAGCTTTTACCGGGACACGGTAAACGTCACCTACCTCGAACGCACCGAACGGTCAGCGGAGGCTGACACGCAGCGAAGAACGCTGGTGGACAAACTTCGCTCCAGCTATCCCGGGCGTGACGACCTTCTGACGCGTCTCGGCGCTGGCGGGGATTAACCGAGGGGTACCGTCTTCCAACGATCCTCCTGACTCTGGCTACTCGAAACTGTCGGCAAACAGTTTGCTGCCAGAAAGCTGATCAACCTGGGCCGCAGCGGGCAGCGAGCTAAGCCCCTCATCATCACGGGCAACAACGGCCACGTCGTGGATCCCGGAAAAGTCGCTGAAGATCTGCGTCTGGACGCTGTAGTTGCCGCCGCCGTTGTTCTGCATGGGCAGCCGCACCTCCTCGCAGTTAGGTAACGTAACAATGGCCTCTACGGAGAGGATTTCACCGGTGCTGGTGACGCCGTCGGCGACCAGCTCGACCGCCGTAACGCCGTCGATGGTGGCTGGCGCGTTCACGGAGGCGATCAGCGGCTCGTCACCGGCCAGCAGGACACCGGACCCCAAGGAGTAGCTTCGGGCGAACAGCCCATCCGTGAATTCGTTGCCGATCCCGTTACCGTTGTCGTCGAGCAACGGCCGCTGGCTGCGCTCGGAAAAGCGAATGCCCTGGCGCGCGATGTTGAAAGCCTGTCTGACGGTTGCGCCGTTGAGCACCTGGCCCCAGAAAAACCGAGAAAAGCTGATGTCCTCATCCAGCACGAGGTTACACCGCAAGGTGTCGCCATCACTGGCGATCACGATGCGATCCTCGCCGGCCGGCGGTGCCAAGACCGGCACAAAATCGCCAGACAGCTCACCGTCATAAACCACCACCGCTGGCCCCGGCAGCGCTGCCTGAGCGGTATCCAGCCAGGCGCTGAGCTGAACGGCGGTCAACACTTCACCGCTGTTGAGCCGCAGGCCACCTCCTTCCGAGACCCCGACAAGATAGAGCGCCAGATCCTGACCGTCCTGAGTGGCCCAGTCGGTGATCGCGAACTCCAAATTGGCGAGCGTGGCCGCCGCGTCCAGACCGGCTATGCCCGTGTTGCTCAGGTATTGAATGTCATCACACAGGCTTTGGTTGCATGTGCTCCCGTCGGGTCCGTAACCCTGCTGCAGCAAGGCACTGTAGGCGAGCGCCGCATTGATCCGGATTGGCTCCGCCTCCGAATCGCTGGGCTCACCGCCGGCAACAATAATGGCCTTGCGGCGCAGCGGATTATCGATCGTCAGGAAGGCGACCTGCGGCACCGCCGTATTGCCGACGGCATCCTGTGCGTAGACGGTGAGCTGATACGTGCCCTCACTGGTGAAGCCGTTGAACGAGGCCGAAAAATTGTCGGTGCCAGGATCTCGTGCCAGCTCAACTGTCGGCAGATCTTGTACAGGATTGTCAGGGGAACCCGGATTGAAGCCCGGCGGGCGCAGCACCATCCAGACCCGGCCAATACCATCACCGTCGGTCACGTTCGTCGCGTCTACGGTCGCGGAGCTCCCGCTGGGCGGGCTGACCGACACGGAACCAATCTCCGGTACCTCGCCGAAAATTTGAGTGCCATTGCCGATGAACTGACCGGCAAGCCTGGCCAGATCGAAAGTGGAATTAGCGACGCCGTCACCGTCTGACTCCACCATGGGCGTTTGCTGGGGAAACGACGTCGACTGCGTTTGCGAGGCCAGCGTGAATGCGTCTTCCAGCGACAAGCCGTTAAAGATATGGGTCCAGAACTGGTTGGAAAACGACAGCGTTCCTTGGGAGACAAAGTAGGCGTTCTCGTCGGCACCCGAGCTGGTGATGACGATCCGGTCGAACTGATCGGATCGCGTTTCATCCAGAAACGAGCCCGACTGGCAGGCATCATAAATCAGCGTTGCGCCTCGGCTGACGCCCGCCCCCTGCCAGTTATCCAGCAACGTGCCAACGGCCCCCGCTGACAGGGTCTCGGTACCGCTCATGCGAAAGGTGTCCAGGCCGCCGTGATCGATGAGATAGACGATCAGATTCTCGGCGTCAGCAGCAAAAGTGGCGAACGCCTCTGCCAGGTTGGCAACGGAAGCGGCGCCGTCGACGTCATCGGGGAGCCCATTTCCATCGAGGTCGAGGTCGGTGTCATCCGACAGATAAAAGATGGTCTCTTTCGTGAAGCCCTGGCTGACGAGCACCCGATACGCAAAATTCGCGTTGTTTTGAGTCGCGTCCCAGAGCGCATTACCTGGGTAGGGCCCGCCGCCGGCCACCATGATGACCTTGGTGTTGTCAGACACAATCTGCGGATTGAAGGTTTGGACTCGACTGAAACGCCTGTCCACCGTGACCAGCCGGCCGTCGTCTAGCTCCGCCATCTGATCGACAGAACCGAAGGCGCCGGGTATCGAACCGAAACGGCCAACGGTGGACAAGAACTGGCCGTCGGGCGAGAAGATCTGGACCCGGTTTTGCCGATCTGAAATCGCCAGATTACCGGTACTCAACACCTGAATGCCGGCCGGGGCGTCAAGCTCGCCGTCCCCGGTGCCCGGCTCACCAAAGGTGGCCTCCAGCGTGTGCGGATCGTTGCCGTTAAGATCCAACGGCGGCGCATATCGATAGATGCGGTTGTTGTACCCGTCGCTGACGTAGAGTCGCTCGTTGCTGTCTACGCCCACGCCGTTAAAGATCAAGGCAGCTTCTCCAGGGGCCGGATCGAGGCGAGTTTCCGCCAGGACCTGGCCGCTGGCGCTATAGCGGATAACTTTCCGCAGGCGAAAATCGTGAACGTAGAAGTTGCCGGACGGGCCAATCACCAGGCTGTTCGCAAAGGTCAGCTCGCCGATACTCCGCTGTGAAATATCGGGCGCCGTGGCCAGGGCGCGGGTGTTCATATCTCCGTCATCCGGCAGCACAGCCGAACGCGAAAAGGGTGTATTGCCAAACTGATCCCTGAAGTAAAGACGGTCCGCCTGACCGACATTGCCGACCGCAAGAACCGGAAAAATACTCTCGACATACACCGCAATCGCCGTGGTCGCCTCCGCTTCCGAGCCCACGTCAAAGCCCGACCAGCCGCCCCCGGTTCCGTCATTCAGGTAATAGCGATTGACCTGATCAAAATTTCCGACCACCACATCGACATACCCATCGGTATTGATGTCGGCGAACGCCAGATCCCGAGAATCAAAAACGTCTTCTGTCAGGTTGGTGGGCGCAGCAAAGGTACCGCCGATGTTGGCAAAGACCTGGTTGCTGCCGTTGCGGGCTATGACAAGATCAAAGGTGCCGCTGCGGTCGACGTCAGCAAAACCGGCGGCGAGGATGGTATCGGAGGGGCCGCCGATGAGCTGTCCGGCCGTAAAGCCGCCGGCGCCATCCCCCAGATAGATCCGGCTTTGACCCGCGGCGTTGCCGACAAAAAGATCCATTGTGCCGTTGTCGTCCACGTCTGCTGCGGCCAGTGCACGGGTGTCATCCCCAGCTCCGAAGGTGCTGCCGGCCGAGAAGTTGGCTGAGCCGTCATTCAGGAACACGCGGTTGGCCGCGTCGGCGTTGGCGGTAACAATATCGATACTGCCATTGCCATCGACATCTGCAGCCACCACCGCTCGGGTGTCGTCCGTGCTCGTGCCCAGAGCCACGTCAGTGTTGATCAGGGCCGGGAAATCACCCAGCAAAATAGCGTTCTGACCCGTTCGACCGAAGACAAAATCCAGCTGACGGTCGTTGTCGAGGTCCGCCACCGCAATCGACTGAGTAACACCCGACTGCGTATTGAACGGCCCGAGTGAGGGCGGAAATCCAGGGTTGGTGCTGGGAATCACCAGCTGATCCTCTCCCTCGTTCCCGACAAGGATCACCTGGGACAAGAAGGTGGGCTGCGAGATCGTTGCTGTTAACTCAGGGGGGTCGGCAGGCTGACCCGACGCGGGTGGGTCATATAGATAGATCGCCCCATCGCCGGCACCGTAGAGCCCCCCGTCTGCGCGCTGCGCTATCAAATCAAGCCGTTCGGCCAACGCGTACTCAAATTGATACTGGCCGTCACCATTGAATGTCTGGATCCGCGTTCCACCAGTGCTCCTCCCGTGGCTCACCAGAATCTGCCCAGCAGCGTTGCTCGTCACGCTGCTGGGGGGCCTGGAATCGCGACGGCCCGGTGCCCTGCGAGGAGAAAGTCGTCTGCACCACGCCCGCCGAGTCGGTCTTCACGATATCGCCGGTGAAGAGATTGGCGAGCACCAGCTCACCCGTCGGCAGAATGTCGATGTCACCCGCCGCCAGATTGAGCCCTTCCTCCTCGAGTATCGGAGATTGTTCCCGCAGGAAGTTGCCGGACAAATCGAAAATCTGAATTCGGTTGCCGCTATCGCCGACCAGCAGCTCGTCGGAGGTGTTGATCGCCATACCCCGGGGATTTACGAACTCGCCAGCGCCAAAGCCCAGCGAGCCGAACTCCAGGAGAAACTGCCCGTCAGAATCGAACTTCTGGATTCGATCAGCGCCGTGGGAAGCAACAAAGATGTTGCCGGTTTCATCCACCAGCGAGGTTGCAATGGTGGTGAACTCACCGGGACCGAGACCCGGGCCACCAAAGCTGAATTCAAATTCGTGCGGTACCGTTGGGTCGTCACCGCCCGGTGCCGAAAACTTCACCATCCTCGAGTTGCCCAGGTCGGCGATGTAGATTGCATCAAGACCATCGATGGAAATATGCCGGGGCAGGGAAATCTCGCCTGGACCGTTTCCCTCGGAGCCGAACTCCGTCAGGTAAACACCGCTGCTGGAAAACTTCTGAATCCGGTTGTTGCCGCGGTCGGCCACGTAAACGCTGCCCGCAGAATCGACGACAACCGATTGCGGCGTGTTGAAC
>JBCCCR010000031.1 GCA_039033415.1 Pseudomonadota bacterium
CTGCATGGGTGGACTCCTCCGTTTCCAATTGCATAGCAATTTTGGCACCTAGATGCCGGGCGACCGGTCCCAACCTACCGGTGGGACGTGAGGAGTCCATTTCACCACTGCAGCTGACCAGCTACGCTGGCAGCTGAGCATAGTCGTTAGGCATCTTGGGGTCAGAATGAACCTTCTAGAAATCGTCGAATCACTGTCTGAAATAGAGAGCGAGCTCACGATATATGCCGCTAAACCCTGGTCGGCCTCATCTGATGCTTTGGCAGCGGAAGAGGATGGTTCTTCGCCAAAAGCTGCCCGATCCAGAGGGTTGGATTATTTTCTAGATTTTCATAGCGCAAGAGATCTTAGAGGACTGGCTGCAGGCAGTCTCTCCAACTGCCACTGCCCAACAGCAGTGCCAACGAATAATTGAGTACGCAGAAAATGACGCATAGCGAGCAGTGCTATCCAAGTCTCTCGTCGGGTGCTTGCGGTTGGGCTCTGCCTAACAAAAGGCTTCAGCTGACCGGCTTCGCCGGCAGCTGAGCCAAGTCGTTAGGTGTCATCCGCATGAAGCGCAAAGCTGTTGGCAAAACCGACCTTATGGATCGAAATGCTTTTGTGTCCGAGGCAAATCGGCGATTTCCTGAGTTCAAGTCTCAGTATGGCGAGTCGTCCCAAGAACTATGCCTAGTCGTTAGAGCGATGGACAGACATTTAAAGAAGTTCAATCGAGCGAGGGCCATTCTCGGCAAGTCGATGATCCGGCCATCTGAAATGGAGAAGGTCAAGGCGCCAGTAGTCGCAGATCCGTTAGTGGCTGGAGTAGAACAGTGGCCTGTTTCGATGGACGGCGAATTTGAGGTCGTTGATGATGGATATTCGGAGTTCGATCATGTGTTCGCTCTAACTGTGATAACTCAGACTTGAGCTGACGGACAGTGTCGGATTTGGTCGAAACTCCATCTAAGCGGACGTTGAAAGTCCTCCTTCTCCGGGGTTCTAGATGGCCGAGAACGGCCATTTGCGGACGAATGGGATCTCCTAAGAAGCGGAGATGACACTTGGTCCCGTTCCCTGAGAATCCGAGGCCATCTCTTTCGCGGTCCATGGCAACGGCAGACTGCTCATGGTTGGCTTGTGCCGCTAGGGCGGTTAAGGGTCGATTCGCCAACTTCCATCTCGCCGCGTCGCGACGTCCGAATAACCATCGCCCGCGACATCGCGTGCCGGCCAGAATCGAATCGCTAGCAGGCACGTTGCCAGCCGGCTTTATCCACGATCATATTCGCGGTAAAAATCCTCGATTATCGTAGCAGCGTACATCACTAAAAAATGCTGTAGCGCCTGATTCTCAGTCGATTGCATTATTCGGCAATGGCAACAGCGCGCAACATACTTGACCTCTCCAAGTCTTGGTACCATGGTACCAATATGAAACTGGAACGCGTACAAACCGGTGTGCGATTGGAAAAGAGCCTTTTGAAGGTCTTGAAGGGCTTGGCCGAGCATCTGAATATTTCCCTAGGACAATTGATCGAAGGGATGGCGTTACATGCTTTTGAAGACGTCTCGCCATTTACAGAACGGACGCGCTCGAAAATCCAACAACTCAAAGAAGTGTACGAATTAGAGTTAACGGCTGATGATAGCCACAATATGGGAGATCATGATGGTGACGCGGCGTAGACTTATTGAAGGCGGGTTTCTGGCTGGCGCAGCGATAGCGTCGGGTTGTTTCAGCTCTCAAAACGCATCCCAAGAAGCGCCCTTTTGGACGCAAGTCAGAGAGGCGTTTCCTACACGCTCCGGAACGATCAGCCTATTGCACACTGGCGGCGGCGCAACACCCACTGCCACCCTGGAGCAGTTGGCCAGTTATCAAGACGCGATGGCAAGCGGAAGGGGTTATTCAGACCCTGTTTTAGCGTCACTGAAGGAGAGCGGCTCCTCTGAAGCACTCAGGATACGAATGGCAAAAGCCTTCGGATGCGAAAAGGACGAAATAGCGCTCACCCGAAACGCTATGGAAGGGCTTGCGATCGGATTGCTGGGAATTGACTTAGAGCCAGGTGACGAAGTGCTAACTACCGACGCCGACTATGATTCTTGCATCAAGATACTGCAACAACGAGCTGCGCGAGACAGTATACGCGTAAAAATCATAGATATTCCCATGCCTTCCTCACGAGATGAAGACGTTGTTGACGCCTTTGAAGCGGCTTGCACAGATCGGACCAAGCTCATTTTGCTTTGTCACATGTACAACAAAAACGGTCAGATTCTTCCAATCCGCAAAGTTTGTGACATGGCACGGAGAAAAGGAATAACGACCCTCGTTGATGGCGCCCAAAGCATTGGGCACTTTGACTTCCGGATTTCGGACCTTAATTGCGATATGTTCGCCGCCTCGCTTCACAAATGGTTTTATGCACCGCGTGGAACTGGGGTGTTTTACGTTCGCCGCGATAGGATTGAATCGATCTGGCCCATTTGGGCCAGTTGGTCGGGGAAACCCGCGGACAGCATCGAAAAGTTCGAAGATTTCGGCACCGTCTCAAAGGCCGTTAGTGCAAGCTTGGCGTCTGTGTTTGAATTTAATGATCGGATCGGCGCTGCGCGAAAGGAAAATCGACTTCGTGAGCTCAGAGATCTATGGATTGAACCTTTGTTGCAGACCGGGAGAGTATCTCTACTAACGGATCTCTCTCCATCAAGATCATGTGGCATCACAGCATTTAAGGTCGACGGTATTGAGGCAGACTATTTGGCAAATCTGATGCGACACGAACATAATATTGATATTGGCTCCATTCACTTACAGGACAAGCCAGAATTTGTTGGAAACTACTTAGCGGCGGACTTGACAAATTCGCCCACCGATTTTGATCGCTTCTTAGACGCCTTTTCTACGATCGCGACCTAAAACTGCGATATCGTCCGTTAGAGGAAACTCAACGAGGGGCTGTCTTATGGCGACTTAAGTCGCTCGCTTATGACTGTTATGACGCCAAAAGCAGACGTCCGCTTTGGGTCAAACTTATACGGTCTGGCCTCAATCGCGCGAGCGTACGCTTTCTGGAAATCTGACGCTGTCTGTAAGGTCAAATGCCGACTATTACATCAAACAAAATGCTGCAGCTGACCAGCTACGCCGGCAGCTGAGCCTA
Source organism: Pseudomonadota bacterium (assembly GCA_039033415.1). NCBI lineage: Bacteria > Pseudomonadati > Pseudomonadota > Pseudomonadota bacterium. The sequence continues at coordinate 3,153 of JBCCCR010000031.1, forward strand.
GTCGCTATGCGGTTGTTGCGTGATGCGCAACGCGCTATTATCAGGCATGATCAAGTCGTTCAGACACCGAGGCCTGAAAAAGTTTTTCGAATCCGGCTCAAAGGCAGGGATTCAGCCTCATCACTTAGAACGGCTTCGGATGCAGTTGGCTGCTTTGCACACCGCGGCATCGATAGACGATATGGCTGTCCCCGGGTTCAGGCTGCACCCATTGCGCGGTGCCCAATCTGAAAGATGGTCGATTTGGGTGAATGGAAACTGGCGGCTTACTTTCGAGTTCCGCGACGGCCATGCCTATGTTTTGGACTATGAGGATTACCACTAATGCATAATCCCCCACATCCTGGTGATTTTATTCGTTCAGTGTATCTGGAGCCGTTTTCGATCACTGGCCGCCAGCTCTCAGCAAAACTCGATGTGTCGCCGTCGACTCTCAATCGGGTTTTGAGGGGCCAAAATGGAATCAGCCCTGAAATGGCATTGCGTTTGTCCAAGACCATTGGGCGTTCGCCTGAGAGTTGGCTTGCCCTGCAGCACAATTACGATCTGTGGCATGCCGAACAGTCCTTGGATCTAGATTCTGTCCAGAAAATTGACTTTGAGGCTGCATAACAAAATGCCGCAGCTGAGCCTAGTCGCTATGCATCTTTGAGGGATGAGACGATGCTGAAGGTATTACTGAAAGGCGCCGCGTTCGGGCTAGGGTTTGCGACATCCTGCGCAATTGTCTGGATTGTGCTGGACCCTCTTTCTGCCGTTACACAGTCAAATCAGGAACAAGCTGCTGCGTTGACTCGGGAGCCGCCGTTCGAGGCCCCCAATTTCTTCGATCAAACCGTTGAGGAGCAAATATCTTCTTCCACGGTCATCGCGCTGACCCGTTACATAGATGGACCTAATGGCAAGATATCGATTCTGGACGCAATCCTGAAACGTAACCCAGGCACCGAATTCTATTATGAAGTCGGAGACCAGTTTCCAAACTCTGAGTATTTTTCAGATCCGATCGATAGTCGATTCGGGGATGGTCAAGTCGTCTTTATGTCGGGATCGCCGGCTACGATGCGCGCAGCGATGAGTTATCGAGGGGAGCGGATATCGAACCTCGGAGATATGCCTCTCGAAGTTTTTCTCGCAAAGTGCGAGGCGGAAGATGCATAAAAAAGGCTGCAGCTGACCGGGTTCGCCGGCAGCTGATGCTAGTCGTTAGGTTTCGTGAGTAGGAATAACCGGTCTCGCATACACTTTGTGCTCGCGGCCGTGCTGACCGCAGCAATCCTGGCCGCCCCGTTGCTTTTCGGTGGTGAATTCATCCGTTATCCGCAAGTGGGTATCATATGGCTCGGGTCGTCGATCTGGGCTTCAATAGAAGTGAAGCGTCTACGCTTCGCAGAATACAGGGTGTCTTACCCCTACCGTCCGATTGGTACGTTCTTTTTTGTAATGTTGCTATGGTTTTTCGCGTTTCCATGGTTTCTTGCCACGTGGATGAATGTCCGCTCGGGTGTAGCCTTGCGCAAGGAAGAGCCTCCGATTGAACTAAGTGCTTTGGCGGAGAGTCTGTTAAAACAACATGGTCACTCAGAGAATGAAACCTAACAGAAGGCTTCGGCTGACCGGCTGCGCCGGCAGCTTAGCCTAGTCGTTACAGGTCAGATGACCAGGGTCGCAGCTTTCGTCCTAGTCATTTTTGTCGCTGGCTGTGGCAGCCCAGAAATCGACCAATCAGCCAAAGCTCTTGGCGAGGCACTGATTGACGCTTCGGTCAGCGGTGAAGCCCTGAATCTTGCGAACTCTACCTCGTTCCCAGCGGTTGTTAGGTTTGGGCCAAGTCTTCCCCAGAAGCTTGCCTCAATGCGTCCGTTACTGTCCTCGGGCTGCTCCGTCGAGATGATTCCGAAGGCTGCTGCTATCGGGAGCTTCTGGGATACGCACCACTTGTATTTCGTTTGTTCAAATAGGCGAGTTTTGGGAATACGATTGAGGTATAGCAGTCGCTTGGAGAAGTTTCATGTCCGTGGCTACTGGACACCGCGTAGCCTCTAACAAGAAAGCTGCAGCTGACCTTCTAGATCCCCCGATCGAGTAGACACATTTTTCAAACTTGGGAGATGTGGTTCGTGTCATATCAAAAGCGGGTCAGAAAGATCTACGTCTACAGCAACGAGTGCAAGGCCAGGGCCGTGGAGATGAGTCTTCGCGGCGATCTTCAGGTGAAACAGGTGGTCGAAGGAATTGGTATTCACCCGATCATGCTGTCACGCTGGCGCAAGCAATACCGAGAAGGTGTGATCATGCCGAGTAAAGGTAAAAAGGTGGAAGTTGGGAAGCGCCTGAGCGATGCGGATCCCGCAGAGCTGGACCGACTTCAGAAGGAGAATGCGCGGCTCAAGGAGGAAAACGGCATCCTAAAAAAGTGGCAAAAGTTTCTGGCGGAGAAAAGGCAGAACGGTTCGGGTTCATAGCTCGGTTACAGAAACCTGTGGGTGGCGTCAAGATTGGTGAACGTGAGTCCGAAAGCATCCCAGGGCGTATTCTCCCTGAAGTCCGGATGGACCTTCTGAACTGAAACGGGGCGAGAAAAGGGTGGGCCCATTTCAAATTCGTGCCGCACGTCCTGATGAGTTAGAGATTCTTATCGCTGTCGACGACGAGTCTACCAAGCTGTATGCCGAGTCCGGGCTCCGGTTCTCGCTTGAAGCCGATCATCCGTTTGTTGTTGCTGAGTCATCGCGTTGGGCTGTGGCAATCGAACGAAAGCTTGCTCACGTCGCAGTAGATTCACAAGACAATCCGGTTGGCTTTATCACGCTTGGCTTTGTAGACGGCCATCCGTACCTTGATCAATTGGCGGTGCTTCCATCGTTCATGCGCCGGGGGATTGGCAGTGCGTTATTACGTCAAGCGATTTCGTGGAGCGGCGAGCGATCTCTTTGGCTAACAACATATTCGCATCTCACTTGGAACAGGCCGTACTATGAGCGGCATGGCTTCGTCACAGTTCCAGAGCACGAATGGGGATCAGAGCTCAGTGCGATCATTCAGGAGCAACGGGCTTCGCTGCCAGAATCGTGGCGGCGAGTTGCTATGGTCCGTACGCATGATGCCAATGGCGCCTTACCAATCGCTGCAGCTGACGATTGACTCGTCGCGCGGTTTGGCTACGGCTAGCCCTCCCGTCGCCTCAAACGAAGCTGAGCTCAGGCGTTAGGTTGCATGAGCGAAGACGAAAAACACTGGTTCTGGGCGAGATTGGCGAGTCTTGTCACGGCGTATCTTGGCTCGCTCGAGCGCAATGGGATCGCTCGTCTTTGGATAGATGACATCGTCGATCCAGAGTATGTCGAGGTATCGAAAAGTGAGAATAGAATTATCGCTCGCACCTACAGTTCTGAGGATGGGGGTAAGTCCTTCGTAAACTACAAGCTCTCAATCAAAGTACCCTATCGTTCCCTTGCCGAATTCGAGGCCGGGAGTCCGTTTAGGGGACCGGAAGATCTAGTAGGTCGTATTAATGTCAGCAAACCCAAAAGACGCGTTACGTTGGATGCAACTCAAAAAAGGCTGCAGCTGAGCGCCTACGGCGGCAGCTGATGCTTAGCGTAGGCGGAACGACACGCGTCAGCACGATTGACCTCCCGCGCTGTTTAGACCCTTGATCATTAACAGAAGCACCCACCATGCAATGGCAGAAAGAAGAATTTACAGTTTCGACCGATAGAGAGTCCTTTGATATCTCCGTCATTCACCAATTCCTCTCGGAGGATGCTTATTGGTGCCAAGGGATACCGTTAGAAACGCTGACAAGAGCGATTGAGAACTCGCTGTGTTTTGGGCTGTTCCATCAAGCTCAGCAAATCGGTTTTGCTCGCATGATTACGGATCAGGCAACCTTTGCCTATCTCGCTGATGTTTTTATCCTGCCAGGGTTTAGAGGAAAGAAGCTGAGCAAGTGGCTCATAACCTGCATCCAATCCCACCCACACCTTCAAGGGCTGCGGCGAGTAACGTTAGTCACTGCAGATGCGCAGGGTTTATATGCTCAGTTTGGCTTTACGCAGCTTAAGAATCCTGAACGGTTTATGGAAATCAATAACCCTGACACCTATAAACCTTTAGCTGCTAGACCTGAATAAGTATGGGCCTGACCCAGTGCTAGTCCCGACCGTGCGCTTCGCTCACTGCGGGTTAGCTTGACGTGAGGCGCAGTAGACGCCGAGGAAAATCGAAATGAAACTGCTAGTACTCGCCGCAATTGGCTTATGGCTCAGCGACGCTGTTGCTCAGAATGATTCAAGTTATGAGCCTGTTGAGGCGGCCGGAAAATTTCATGAAGTCATGCTCGAAAATGATCGAGTAAGGGTATTGTCTGTGAGCATCGCTCCTGGCGAAACCGTGCCTTTTCATCAGCATACGATGGAGAGTATTTTTATCACTCTTCAGCCTTCTGCTCTGGTGTTTCGTGACCTCGCGGGCAATGTAGTCAAGGAAGTGCAAAAAGATCAGTACGCTTCATTGCCTTTCACAGAGTTTCGGCAGGCTGCACCTGCGCCTCGTTCCGTCACCAACGTTGGCGAGGAAATAATGAGAGCGATACGAATCGAGCTCAAGGACGCAAAATAATGCCATCTCCGCCATTCAGATGTACGCACCCGATTGGTTTGCCAGCACCTGATGCCGGTTGTCGTGCGAATCAAGTGGCACTTGGCAGCCCTTCTGATTCTTGTGTTTTCAGGAGCAGAGGCGTGCAGTCGAGATGTGCACTCCGCTCAGCTAGGAGCCCAGGTTGGCGCTTGCGGTCGATGCCGCAAAACTCCATTTTCAAAATTGAGTCGGCATAACCTAATGCTGCGGCCGACTGGCTGCGCCCGCAGTGAGTCAAGTCGCTAGGCAGTACGCAGGAATGATCAAGCAACACATGTATGTAATTGCGGTTCAGGATTTGCATAAGGCTGCTTTGTACTATCAGGATGTTCTGGGTTTTTCCATTAAAGAAATTGGCGATGATGGATGGCGCATTTTTGAACGTGATGGATGCCGAATAATGGCTGGACATTGCCCGGACTCAATCCTACCGACTGACCTTGGGGATCATTCCTACTTTGCCTATATCATCGTCGATGATGTCGACAGCTATTATGCCGAGATTTCTGAGAACGGCGCCGATTTAGTCAAGGCCCTAAAGAGTGAAACTTGGGGTATGAGAGAATTTGGGATCCGCACCAACGATGGACATCGAATTATGTTTGGCCAAGACTTGGAGCGCTAATCTACGAAGTCATCGCCTACGAAGGCCATTAGGCCAATCCTGTGCTGAGCAAACGAGTACCAACCATGCAGTGCCAGGAGGTTCGGGGTACCAGCCTGTGCCAATGCCAATGGGCTTTAAATGTTTAAGATGAATGTCAAATTCCCAAAGTTCCAGTTCGAAGTCGAAGGCTGGGACAAATTGACCGGCCGATTCGTTTGTAGAAGGCTGGGAGTGATAGATCCAGACTGTTTTCCGGGACATGCGGTTCTCAGCATCCGACAGATCGGTGGGAAGTCCGACTCCATCGAGGAAGCCCGTTTGAGAGGCTGCAGGCAATCCATATTCCGTCTGCCACCAAAATATCTGCCGGAATACGCCAGAAAAATTGGCGCCTCGTTTTCCGTGTACATGTCATCACCAACAACCATCGTTAGCTTTATTGACGCGGACGGGTAGGGCGATATCGATGATCCATACAGCGTATTCATGACCATGACTTTGCACGAAGCGCTCTGGCTTGAAAACTGATGGCGTATCGCGGACATTATTTTGGCGATGGAAAATGCTCATCGCACCAAGATTGCCAAGAAGTTTCGGGCACTCCTCGAGGGTAAAAGGATTTTGGTTCTGGGGATTGCCGATAACCATGAATATCTGGATCCCGAGCTTGTGCAGCTTCTGAAAGTCAGGGATCCGAGGGTCCTTGGCTTTTGACAGACCTATATCTTCATAGTCCTTTCTGAGCCTTGCTGGCGTTGTGGTCACCTTGGCGAGCAATAGGAGTCAATCAGATGAGCGTAAAACGCATTTGGCATGGTTGGACCACCCCAGAAAACGCAGAGACATATCGTGCGCTGCTGCACGACTACGTATTTCCGGAGATCGAAGCGAAGAACATACCGGGCTATCTAGGTATCGAGCTGCTGCGACGGGATCACGAAGATGAGGTTGAATTCATCACCATCATGACGTTTACCTCGCTTCAGAGCGTGATGGATTTTCAGGGCGAAGACTATGCGCAGTGTTACGTTCCTGAGAAAGCGCAAAAGGTTCTAAAGCGTTGGGATCAGTTGGCTTCGCACTACGAAGCCATTGAATCAAGGCATTACTCTCAAGGTTGAGCCTACCGCTTTGCACTCCGTACCTGTTCCCTGCGGCTAATTCCAGCATTGCACCAGCACCCGCCCTTACGCGGCTTTTTTGGCACTCAAGCCCACCACTTGCCGCACGTGGCTATCCTCTTCGACTTCAGTGACAAGAAAGGTCGCCAGCGCCTCGCGTGAAACGGACTTGCCGTCTTCCGGCTCCGCACCTGCGGCTTTCGTGAATTGTGCGCTTTCCCCGTTGGTCAGGAATCCGGGTCTGGCGAAGGTGTAGTCGAGATCTGCCTCAGCCACCCGTGTCTCCATCAGTCCTGCGGCCTGCTGGTTGTTCTTGGCGATGACCCGAAGGGCACGATCTAGAAGACCTTCGGCCGGGAAGAGCAGAGCGGTAGAAGTGATCAGGACGCGTTTCATGCCGCAGGCCCGCATGGCTTCGGCGATAGCGGCACCGGAATCTGAATAGATAGTGCAGGCGGACTTGGTGGGTCTCCGTGGTCCCAGCGTTGATATCACTGCGTCATGGCCTGGGAAGACGGTCTTTAGGAACTCAGCGCTGGAAACGTCTCCGACGCGAACAGTCAACCGGTCGTGCCGCACATCGTTCAATGACTCTGCCGAGCGCACGACTCCCGTCACCGCGTGTCCAGCTGCGAGCGCCTGACGCATGACCAGCCGTCCGGTTTTGCCATTGGCTCCCAGCAATACAATTTTCATGATGATCTCTCTCCCTTTTTAGTCGAAAAATGACGGTAAAAACCATAGAATAGTACGGCGTACGATAATACGTACGTTGTACGATAAAACGCAATAGGACAAAAGTTTGCCCAGAACCAAAGGGAAGACACCGCTATCTGAGGACCGAATTCTCCGTGCAGCGGTTGCGTACGCTGACGATCGCGGCCTCGACAGTCTCAACGTTCGGCGGCTGGCCCGACAGCTCAGTGCCGGTGCGATGTCGCTCTATCACTACTTCGCCAGCAAAGACGCTTTACTGGATGCCATGGTTGAGTGGGTTGCGGCGCAGATTCCGCAGCCGGAAGCGGATGTCGGCTGGCGAGAGGCCATTACCCAGATTGCGATGGGCGCCAATGCGGTGATGATCCGACATCCCTGGGTCTGCAGTATCTGGTCAAAACGGACGCTCGGGCCAAGTAAACTTGCCTACCTGGAGGCAATTTTGCGGGTGCTGCGGGAGGGAGGCTTTTCGTTGGACGACGCGCGTGACGCTTACTGCGCCATCACGGTTCACATCGAAGGCTTTGCGCTTCAGGCTGCGGAATTTCCCATCAAACCCGAAGACTTTCAAAGTGCTGCCGCCGACTATCTGGCGTCGATCGAGGAGGCGGAGTCGATTCCGTATTTTGTTGAGCTTGTTCAGCGGCAGGTCGATCATCCCACCGCAACCGATCCATTTGCGATGGTGCTGGAGATGATCTTGGATGGCTTTGAGGCGCGAGTGAGCTCAGACTAGGTGCCGTCAGATTTCACCAAACGCGCGGTTCGCGTCGGCAGCCAGATAACGCGATGGTTTTCTTGACTGCTGGCTTTTTCTCAACCAGACTTTTGCTCATGGATTGGATCTTCAATAGGCAAGTGGTTTCTTCGTCTTTCGACGAACGGGCGGCTATTGCCTAAGAAGTTTCAGTTCCTCTTGCGTGCGCACAAACCCTAGGGATCTGAGACCGATCTCTGGGGTTTGTGCGTTTTGGCATGGGAGAAACGCCATGAAAGACTTGAAGTCACTGGTGAAAGGCAAGACCGCGAAGTTCGTTTTTTACCGAGACCGCGCGTTGCACTATCAAATTGACGGGGACTTTGTGTTCCCCGTCCCTGTGGAGGATGCTGGCTCGGCAACGTTCCATAGCGAAGAAAAGGCTTTGCTGTTGATGAGGTATATCCGAAAGCACTTAAAGCATCTGGAGGATGCAAAGCGGCAGTTACCTGCGGCCTAAGCGATGAGCCACAATTCCAGAGACAACGGCGATATGCGCATTGAGGTCGATGACTTCAAGCGCTCTCCGGTGCGTGCGCTGTTGGCAGAGCATATGACTAATATGCACGAGCTCACGCCAGCCGAGAGCGTGCACGCGCTGGATATCGAGGAGTTGCGTGCCCCGGACGTCACGTTTTGGACCGTCTGGTCCGACGAAGAGTTGCTTGGCTGTGGCGCCTTAAAGGAGCTCTCTCGTCACCACGGCGAAATCAAATCGATGAGAACGCCGGCCAGCAAGCGGCGGCGCGGAGCTGGCCGCGTGATCCTGACACATATCATTCAAGAGGCGTCCGTCAGAGGCTATGAACGCCTCAGCCTGGAAACCGGCCCAGCGGAAACCTTTGGTGCAGCGCATCGTCTGTACGAAGACTATGGCTTTCAGATCTGCGGCCCGTTTGGTGCTTACACCGAAGATCCCTACAGCGTCTTTATGACGATGGTCTTGAGCGACGCGCTGGAGGCAAGGGTCTAATCACGTGCCAGCTCTCATTCCAGGCCTTTAGCCGCACATGACGCGCCGCGTCCTCGTTCTCGGTGGCAAGGGCTTTATCGGTCGGCATGCGGTGGCAGCGTTGCAGAAGCGTGAGCTGGACCACTTGGCGATCGGCACCCGATCGCAAGCTCCGTCCAATGGGCCGCTGCAGGAACACTCCGTTGTGTTGCACGAGCGCACAACGCCAGAGGATTGGCGCGAGTTGGCTCAGGACTTCGACGTCATTTTGAACTGCGTCGGAATCTTGCGACAGGTCGGCCGCTCCACCTACGATCGCGTGCATCACCTGGCGCCCAAAGCCATCGCGAAAGCTTGTGAGACGAGCGGCACAACCTTCATTCACGTGTCCGCGCTGGGGCTTGCGGACGGTGATCGGAGCCGCTTTCTGACGTCTAAGCGACGGGGAGAGCAGGCCATTCGACAGACGAAGAGCAACTGGGTTTTGGTCCGGCCATCGCTGCTCGATGGTGAGGGTGGATTTGGTGCCGCGTGGCTGCGAGGTGTGTCCAAGCTTCCGGTGTTTGCCACACCCATGGATGCCCAGGGGCAGATTGCGGCATTAACCGCAGTCGACCTCGGCGAGGCGCTGGCGTCTCTTTGCACTACTCAACCCGAGGCTTTCAGCGCCGAGGCGTCGCGGGTCTACGAATTTGGCGGGCTGGAGACCTACAGCTTCGAAGGCTACATCCGGGGCTTAAGGCGGCGGTACAGCAATCGGCGGGCGTTGGCCATTCCCATTCCCGCGCTGCTTGCGCGCCTCGGTGCGCACCTCTGCGATCTGTTTCACTTCACGCCGTTTTCGTTTGGCCATTGGGAATTGCTGCGAAAGAACAACGTTCCTCAGCCCAATCGCCTGCCGGAGGTGCTGGGCCGCGATCCCGAGGCGGTGATTAAGGGCAGGGCGGCTGGGGGCGAGCTAACCCGCGTCAGGGTGGGGGACTAGAGAGGAGTGTTTCGCGACAACGATGTGCGATTTTGCTATCCAGCTGGCCTTGGGTTAATGATGAGTTTGCGATTTTGAGGACGCGAAGGCCCATGTTCGCTAGCGGTTTGAGTTTGGAGGCGCTGAGGTTTCGATGCGCTGGCTAATCAATATTGTTGGGTCGCTCATGACGCTGACCGCCTTGGGTTTCGGTACGGTTTACACAGTGAGTGAGCTGCGGCTGACGGATCGACAGGCTGTTCTCCACTTCACCACACCCATTCCCGAGGATAAGGCCAGCATTGAGCGGGGTCGCCACGTTGCACGCACCCGAGGGTGTTTCGGGTGTCACGGCCAGCAACTTGAGGGTTTCAACTTCGATGAACAGTGGGATTGGCCGAAACGGGCGGTTGCTCCCAACCTGGCCCAATACGCCCGAGACCACGACGCGGCCACTATGGAAGCCGCTATTCGTCAGGGCATCAGCGCTGCTGGGCGGGAACTTACGTCGATGCCTTCCTATAACTTTGTGAATCTGCGGGACGACGACCTGGCTGCGCTGATCGCTTATCTTCGAGCTGCGCCCGTGGTTGAAGCCTCATTGCCTAGTCCGGCGCTCGGCTGGGAGGCGCGATGGGGCTTCGTCCGCGGGACAGAGCTGTCGATGGCGGATTGGGCCGCCATGGTGCCACCCTTGCGGATAGATCCCGCAAAGGACCCGGAGCTGGCGGAGGGTGAATACCTCGCCATGACCATGTGCAATGAATGCCATGGTCTCGACCTCCGCGGCGACGGTTACTTCGCCAGCTTGGGGTTGGGGCCGCCGACACCCGACTTGGCGATTGTGGCGGCCTATGATCGTGCTCAGTTCGAGACGTTGATTGAGAGCGGGGTCTCTCCGGATGGACGAAGACTTGGCTTGATGGCCTTGGTTGCACCCGATCGATTTCCCTCGCTGTCCGATCAGGAGATTGACCGTCTGCATCAGTACCTGCAGTCGCTGGCGTCAAAACCTGCACCGAAGACGTTTTGGCGTCCTTGACTCCAGCGGGTCAGGGGATCTCGTATCCAGGTCCTTGTGCTTGGCGAGATCGAATGCCCATTTAAGGGTGCCCCAAAACGCTACAATCGGGCAGTCTCGAGTACGGAGCGAAATCATGATTCGAGTGTTGGGTTTGGCGTTGCTGTTGTTTGGCACAGAGGTGATGGCGATCAACTGCGGTGACCAGGGGCGCGCGTCACAGTCGGTGGTGGCCTGGTCGGGTGAGCAGGAGCTCGGCTTTTGGGAGGTGACGGACGACTCGCTGAAGGTGCTGTCACTGCAGGAACGCGACGTGGCCGTGCGCGTCACGCCGGCGCCCAAAGAACGCTACGAGCGCCTTAGGCATGCCGGTGACTGGCATCCGGAAATCGTCAGGATCGACATACTCGCGGCCGATTCTGATGACCTTTTGGTTCGCGGCTGGGGCGGCGCCAATTCGCTCCAGGACTTCAAGATCGAATCGCTGGGCAAAGGCGGCCTGAAACTGCTGCTACTCAAGCCTGTATGCGTGCGAGTGGGGCAGGACGACTAGGGCCGGCGTGTTTCGAAACAACCATCCAACGCCAGCCGGCGGTCAAGTGAGTGAGAGCCCGTGATTGTCTCTGAGGCGCTCGCCACAAAGCTCCGGGAGCTCGAAAACCGCCTGCTGCAGCCGTCCGTTCGGGAGGACGCGCAAACGGCTGGAGAACTGCTGGCGCCGGAATTCATGGAAATTGGCCAGTCCGGCAAGGTCTATGACAAAACGCAGGTTCTTGAGGCCATGAAAGCTGAGCCGCTCACTGAAGGCCTTGTGGCTGAGGAATTTGCGGCTCGTCAGCTGGCAGCGGATATCGTGCTGGTAACTTATCGATGCAAAGCCACGCTACGAAGTTCGATCTGGCGAAAGACGGCAGGTCGCTGGCAGCTTGTATTTCATCAGGGGACACCCTGCACGTAAGCTATGAGAGTCAGGTACGGGAACTTGAGAACGCCGACCGCAAACGCCTAGGGAGGGCAAACGAAATGACCACAACGCCAGCACACGACAAACGGCTAGCCAGCATTCCATTTGCCGCCGTCTATCCGGCCTATGTCAACAAAGTCGAAAAGAAGGGCCGGACCGTTGACGAGCTTCATGAGGTGCTGTCCTGGCTGACCGGCTTCAGCGCCAAGGACATCCAAGCCAAGATCGATAACGGTGAGACGATCGAGCAGTTTTTTGCCAACGCCAAAATTCATCCGAACGCGCATTTGATCAAAGGCGTTATCTGCGGTTATCGGATTGAAGACATTGAAACCCCGCTGACCAAGCAAGCTCGCTATATGGACAAGCTGGTGGACGAACTTGCCAAAGGCCGCGCCATGGACAAGATCCTGCGAACAGCCTAATGCAGTACCCGCTGGCTTAGCACCATTATGCGGTGTCCGCACAACGCGATTGACGGTATGCACAAATGCCAACGGCTTCGCGGTCGACTCTGGTTTCCGGCGCTATAATGAAAGACCGTTTCGAGAGCCCCTCTCGCTGGCCAAAGGACCCTTGAAATCATGAGTGATTCCGATCGTCGATCCGACAAGAAAAGCCGCTCAACCGCCATGCGTGCGCTCAACTCTTTGTGTGCCATCGTATTTCTGGGCGCGGCGGCATTCATGTTTTTTGCCGCCTCGAAGATGATGGCGGTAAGCGCGATGGCGCTGGCTCTGGTTGGCATTGCGGCGCCGGTCATTTCCGGTGCTGAGGGTGTTCTTGAGGTGTTTACCGGGATCGTTGAAGCACTTGTCGAAGGGCTTGTGGCTATTGTCGAGGTGATTGCCGACATTTTCGGCGGGATCTTCAGCTAACCGGGTTTGCTCGTCGCCCCGCCGTTCTTAATCCGGCTCCTGCGCGCGTTCCCACTCGAGGCCGGCTGATTTTTTATGCTACTTATCGCCATCATTCCCTGGTTTGCCTGGTTGCTCCTGGCATTGGGGCTTTGGGGTGTGCTTACCCGGCAAATCTATGGCCGACTGGGACTTCGAGGGGGCCTGGTTGTTGGATGGCTGGCTTTGCTGGCGCTGCAGACGCTTGGCGCCATTGTGTCCGCGGTGGCGACACGCCTTGACGCGATCGATCGGTTAACCTGCTACTGGGGAATTTGGGGTTGGCTTGCCCAGCTGGCGCTTTCGGCCGTGGCCTTGGCTGGTTTGATCGGTCTGCTGAAGCGCTGGCCTCGGAAGCCGGATGGTCGCAGAGAACGAGTCGGCGCAACGTTTGCGCTGTGGGCCGCCTTCAGCGTAGTTGTCGTTTTTGCCCATCTTCGTTCTGCCGTACTGTGTACTGTCTAGGGTCTGAGAACCCAACCGACGCTGCAGGGGACGATCAATGGAAAACTATGTCGATGGATTTGTGTTTCCGATTCCCACGGACCGCCTGGAGGCCTATCAGAGTCTCGCCGAGGCGGTGGCGGAGATCTGGAAAGAGCATGGCGCGCTCGACTACCAAGAGTTTGTGGGTGATGACCTGGCGTTGGCGGGGACCCAAGGCTTCCCCGGCGTTTTGAGCAGCGCTGACGACGAATGCGTGATCTTCGGTTGGGTGGCGTTTGAATCGCGAGAGGCTCGCGATCTGGCCAATCAGAAGGTTGCGTCGGACCCCAGGGTGGCAGAGCTGATGGCCGCTTCGAACACGGGCTTTGACGCCAGCCGGATGGCCTACGGCGGCTTCCGGCGGTTGGTCTAGCTGGGTTTCGGTTGCGGCGCCCGCACCGTTGCCGCAACCTGTTGGAAGGTTCTAGAGGCCGTTGTCCATGAGCATGCTTTCGTGGGTCTTCGTCGTGAAGATCGCGGCAACCATTCTTGTATGGTGCATTCCGCTGCTGATTTTTCCCCAAGCGATGCTGCTTGCGGTGGGCTTTCCGGAGCAAGACTCCTATATGTTCGTCCGCATGCTCGGCTGGGCATACGTCGCCCTGTGTGTTGGGTATGGATTTGGGCTGCGCGCGTCTCTTGAGGGCGAGCGGCTGGCGGGGCCAATCTGGGTAGGCATAGTGAGCAACGGGGGCGCCTTTTGCTATCTGCTCTTTTATGGGCTCAAGGGCACCTGGGCTTCGTGGGGGCTGGCCGTTCAAACGATCGCCTGGGGTTCCGTGATTGCGACCGCGCTGATTACCGCGGGCCTGGTCGTCTTCGGCGTGCTGGACCGGGACTAGCAGTCGTCGCGTGGAGAACGGAGCGTTCTACCGCCTCGCCGCTGACGCGATTCTCCTCGTTCATGCCCTTTTTGTGGCGTTTGTGGTGTTGGGTCTGGTGCTGATCCTGCTGGGGAAAGGCTGGCGGTGGCGCTGGGTCAGAAATCCATGGTTCCGTCTGGCTCATCTGGCGGCCATCGCCTTTGTTGTGGTGGAATCCTGGCTCGGTGCAGTCTGTCCGCTCACCGTGTGGGAGCTTGCGTTGCGAGAGAAAGCCGGGGATTCGGTCTATGCCGGCGCCTTCATCGCGCACTGGCTCGAGGCCGTGCTTTACTATCGGGCGCCACCCTGGGTTTTCATCACGGTCTATACCGCCTTCGGCGGGCTTGTCATTGCGAGTTGGTTTTGGGTCCCACCTAGGCGTCTGCGAAGGCCCCGCTGAGCTCGCCCTTCGTGTAGGAGCCAAAACGTTGCTCAAGCCTCACCACGTGATCTTCTTTTGCCAGCAGGATGGGCCTGAGGCCGATGACTTGCTCAGCGTCGGCCTTGTCGAGGGGACTGGAAACGTACACCTAGGGCAGGGTACTGCAAACCGACGGTTCTTTTTCCGCTTCGGTTTTATTGAGCTGTTATGGGTTCACGATGAGCAGGAGGCGCGGTCCAAGCTGGTTGCGCCGACACGGCTTTGGGAGCGATGGGAGCAGCGCGAAGGGATAGCCTGCCCATACGGGCTGTGTTTTTCGTCAGCGACTGGGATCGGTGACGGGCTTCCTTTTCCCGCCTGGCCCTATTGCCCTTCATACCTGCCTCATGGACGAAGTTTATTGTTTGCCGAGTCGATGCCGATGTCTGAGCCTGAGGTATTTGTTTTGAGCTGGCCGCAGGATCAGACGCCGCCAGACAATGAACCGGTGGAACATCAGCTCGGCCTCGGCGGCATGCGATCGGTCTCACTGGGGGTTCCTGAGCCCAATGGGGTGTCAAATTCGCTGGGCGCGGCGACGGCTGCTGGGATGCTTCAGATACATCCAAGCCCCAGCCCGTCATTAATCATCGAGTTCGACGCGCAAGTATCCGTCGAAATTGAAATACCAAAGCTCGGTCTGACCCTGCGTGGGCGAGAGGCTGAGAATTGAGGACAACGAATCAGGTTGTCGCAATCGGGCGCGGTTGGGCCCGACGTAGGCCCGTGTTTCCGTTGCTAGCCGGCGCATCGTGCCTTTTGAAAGATTGAGCAGGGGACTCACGCAACTTTCGGATTTCGGTAAGCTTGTGCTGAGTGAATAGCTAGGTGTGAGCTGCAAGTGAGGCGCAAGATGGACCAGGGTGATGAAAGAACCCGTACGAACAGGCTGGCCCGCTTTCTAATGGCCCAACAAAAATGGCGTCCGGCGCTGCTGATGATCAGCATTGTTCTCAGCAGCGCTGCGTTTGCCGGGGAGAAGACGAACATGACGCAAGCGACAGGTACCTTTGATGTCAGCATGACACCCGCCTCGGAAGCCGCCGAGGAAGCCGGCGTGACACTCGGACAGTTTTCGCTGACCAAAACGTTTACCGGCGACATGGTTGGTAACGCTTCGGGTCAGATGCTGACGGCGACGAGCGCCGTCAAAGGCTCTGCCGGTTATGTGGCCATCGAACGATTCTCAGGCACGGTACACGGAAAGAACGGGACGTTTGTCCTGCAGCATACGGGCACCATGCAGGGCCAATCGCAGGCCTTGACCATCACGATCGTGCCGGATTCGGGTACGGGGGAGCTTGCGGGCATCTCCGGTACCTTCAAGCTGCAGATCGATGAAGGTACACACCACTACACGCTCGAGTACTCGCTGCCAGAAGGATGATGACAGAGCGTTCAGGGAAGAGTATCTAGCCAGCGGCGCCCCGATCAGTTTGGGCGGGTGTCCGCTCGATCGGTTGGCGCAGGAACGAGATAATCGTCGTCGATTTCCCAGAAGCCCGGCACCTTTTGACGCAGTGGACGCCCATGTTCGCTGCCGGGTGCAAAGTTGTAAGGTAATCGTGAATTTGCTGGATTCTCGATCATTGCCGTAACCCCCCAAGCCCGGATGTCCCGCGGGCCAGGTGTTGACCACCGGCAGACCTTCACGGCCGAGGTAGTGCCAAAATTCGGCACCGACAAACAACGCGTCTTCGAAAGAGTTGCCGACGCCGTGCACGTAGATAAACGCCTCTTTACGCTTGGTGCGCGCCAGCGCTTGAAGCAGGTACTTGCCGCCGGTCTTAAAATCCTCGTCGATACGCCGTTGCAGTGACTCCGGTAATACAAACTGACCGTTCACGATTTCGTACGGATAAGGCCCGGGCGGGGTTCGGGCAATTTCCCGAACGCTCGCAAGCGTGAGCGGAATATTTTGCCGCCGATTGCCGGTTTGCACATCTGATTCCAGCTCTGCCCAGCTGAGGGCTGGCACAAGAAGAACGTCAGCAACGCCGATGGCAAACGAAGGGTCGTGCTCAAAGCTATAACGAGGCTGGCCGGTTTCCGGGTCGTTGGTGGGCGCGCGGTCGATGGCATACAGCACTTCTACGGTTTAGCTGGTCAACGCTGGATCGAGCGCCTCGTTGCCTAGCCCATAAACCATCGGCGTCGGCATCAGGGTTCGAATACTGGATCACGCCGCGCATATTAGCGTGACTGCAATGAGCAGGCTTGAGGTACAGAGATTGCTGAATTGTCATTGTCTCACGGGGCGCTGTCTTGGGTTGTCGTCAACGGGTCCGGACCATGGTCCTCGGGTGGAAAAGGGTCGGGGAGCGTTTTGGTCATCAGCTGAAATATACAGGCGGTGCTCGCGCCAAACAGCAGCAAGCCGGTCATCGCCTCAAACACGCTGAGCAGCTGCCAGTTTGTAGACAGCGTGATGTCGCCAAAGCCTAGCGTGGTAGCGGTAACGACAGAGAAGTAAAGCGCATTAGGGAGCGTATCGAATTCTTCTAGCTCGCAATAGACCAGTGCCCACAGCGTGGCTTCCAGCAAATGAACCGCAATCAGCGCGAGGACAGCGAGGCTGAGAAAGGCGGGGCGTCGCGGAGAATGTCTGCCCACCGATGGTGCCGGAAACGCGAGGCATAACAGGAACCCGAGATAGCTGAGCGCTGTCATGTGGAACAACACGGTGATGAGAGAAAGCGCAATCCCCAGCAGGAACTGCGGTTCGCTCACGGCGCCGGTTCCAGCAACGGCTCGCTCGACGGAGTTGCCTTCTGAGTCCGAAACAGCAGTGAATACAGTACGGGGACCAGGAGCAGCGTAATGCCGGTGGCAAACAGCAACCCGAAAAGGATGGCTACGGCCATGGTTTCGAACATCGGTCCACCGCTCAGCCATAGCGGCAGCATGCCGCCTATCGTGGTCGCTGTGGTGAGCAGAATCGGGCGGGCACGCTGCTGCGCGGCTTCAACGATCGCCCGATCAGGAGACAGGCCGTTCTCCTCGATCTCCAGCTTGATGCGATCGAGCAGCACAATCGCGTTGTTAATGACGATGCCCGACAGCGAAATAATCCCCAGGAAGGTGAAAAAGCCAAAATCCATTCCGGTGATGAGCAGTCCGGCGACAACGCCGATGAGGCCAAGCGGAATCGTGATCAGCACAATGGCTGATTTGCGCATGGAGTTAAACTGTAAAATCAGCAGCATCACGATCGCCACGACGGCAACCGGCATCGCCGCCAGTACGGAGCTTGCCGCCTCGTCGGATTCTTCGGTTTCCCCACCCTCAATGTATCCATAGCCAGACTTCCAGCTTTGTCTGAAGTCCTCTAGCCAGGGCCGAAAGGTCTCGAGCACTTCGGCCACCGTGACGCCGATCTCGAGCTGGACTTGAATGGTGATCATCCGTTCCCGGTCGAGCCTCTCGATTCGAGCGGGCTCCCAGACAACGTCCACGTCCGCCACCTGGCTAAGCGGGACAACCGCTCCGGTGCTTTGAGCGAAGATCGTGATGTTCTCTAGCTTGCTCAGGTCATCACGATCGGAGCTGGTAGATCGCATCATGATCGGAATCGTCTCATCGTCCTCCCGAAACTCGCTGAGCTGAACGCCCGTCAGGCTGGCGTTGAGCGATGTGGCGATATCCTGATTGGTGACGCCGGCCCGGAATGCTCGTGCCTGGTCCACCTCTACCACCATTTTCTTACTCTGTGGGCCCCAGGTGTCTTTCACGGCGGTGACCACGTCGTAGTCCCATAGCTTGGCTTTGATTTCGGACTGGAGCGCAAAAAGTTCGTCAAACTCCGGTCCATACAGCTTTATCTCGATTGGGTAAGCCACGGGCGGCCCATTGGCGAGCCGTTTGATCTGCAGCCGTGCGTCCGGATGATGATTGAAGACGAAATCCTCAACGGCGAGCTTGACGGGGTCGAGCGAGGCACTGCCGTTAACGTTGACGATAAATGCGGACAGCGAATTGCGAGGATTTTCCGGCGTGAAAGCCAGCACAAAGCGCGGTCCTCCGGTGCCAATTAAACCGGTCCAACCGGTGACTCCAATTGCTTCCGGATTGGACGGGTCGACACGCTGGCTTTGAAGAAATTGTTCAATATCGCTCACCATGCGCTCGGTTGCGGCAATATCTGAACCCGGCGGGAGCTCAATCGTAGCGGTCAGCGCGGGATCTTCTGAAGGCGCAATAAACACCTGCGGCACAAACCTCATACAGGCGATGGCTCCGACAAATAGGCCAACAACCAGCAAGACAAACAACAGTCGTATACGCATCACCCCGGCCAGCAGGCCTCGATACCAGCGGTAGAACGCGGTGTTGAACTCGTCGGGCGCGTCAGCGCCTCGCACCTCGACCCTGATAAAAGGCGTAAGCATGGGAATAAACGTCATGGCGAGCGTCCAGGACAGCAGCAACGCGATGGTCACCACATAGAAAATGGACGCCGTAAATTCGCCGACGGCTGACTCCGCCAGGGCTATGGGCGTGAAGGCCGCTGCGGTGGTCAGCGAGGATATCAGCAGGGGAACCATCATTTCACCCGCCGCGTGCACGGCGGCGTCCAGCGTCGATTCGCCGTTTTGCCGGCGAACGATGACCGCTTCGACCACAACAATGGCGTTGTCCACCAGAAGTCCCAAGGCGATGATCAGCGCGGCCAGCGAGATCTGATCGATTCCAATATCGAAAAACGACATGAAAACAAAGGTCGAAACCATCACTGCGGGGATCAGAGCTGCCACCACCAGGCCGGTCCGGATACCCAGGGAAATCACCATCACGACGATGACGATTGCCACCGCCTGAACCAGATTGCTAACAAACGCGTCAACGCTGTTCCCGGTTAGCTTAGATTGGAGAAACATCGGTTTGACGGACATGCCAAGTGGCAGGGACTGCTCGACAACTTCGGTCAGTTCATCCAGGCGCTGGCCGAGCGTCAGTATGTTGCCCCCATCGCGCATGGAGACGGCCAGCAGGATTCCGGGCTCGCCGCTGATGCTCGCTTTATCGCTCACCGGGTCCTCGTAGGCACGGTAGATCTGGGCCACGTCGCCAAGCTGAATCAGGGCTCGGCTGCCGGGAATTTCAATGATGGATTCGGCCAGATCCTCAACGGTGTCCAGATTGCCCGTCGGTTCGAGCACAATTTTTTCTCGCCCGACAGTCACGTCACCGCCGGAGGATAAGATGTTCAATGACTCAAGGATTTGCTCAAGCTGCTGCGGGGAAACGCCCAGCTCGGTTAGCCGGGCGTTGTCGTATTCAATGTAGATGGCATCTTCGATGTCGCCGTAGAGATCGACTTTGGCCACGTCCGGCTCTTTCCGCAGCAAGTCCCGTATATCCAATGCGGCGTCGCGTAGCTCCTTCGGTGTGAATCCCCGCCCAACGAGGCCGTAGAGGTGGCCATAAGTGTCCCCATACTCGTCATTGACGAGTGGTGTGCTCGTTCCTGAGGGCAATTCCGACGTGACGTTTTCAACCTTTGTTCGCATGTCGTCAAAGATCGGCTGCATGTTGTCATAGCTGTCTTTGAATTCGACCGTAACAATGGAAACGCCGGTGATCGACTCGCTGGTGATCTCATCGACTTCGGGCATCTCCTGAATTTCTTCTTCAATCGCGTCGGTGACCAGCTGCTCAACGCGTTCTGGGCTGGCACCAGGAAAGAACGTTGTTACTGTGGCAACGCGAATCGTGAAGCCGGGATCCTGGGCTTTGGGCAGCGCCAGGTAGGCAGTCAGGCCACTGAAAAAAAGCGCGATCACGGCGGTGATCGTGACGCGGTTGTAGCGAATCGCGGCGGCGGTTAGGTTCATCTTTTGACCTAGGGCTGCTGAACGAGCATGCCGTCCCGGGCGTTAATCTGCCCGGCCGTGACAACCCGCTCGCCCGCGGCCACGCCGCTGAGTATTTCCATGCCGAGCTCGGACAGCTCGCCGGTGCTGACCGGGCGACGCTCGAGCATCGCCGCGCCGGAGCGCTGATCCGTAGGTGCTACGACGTAGACGAAAGTGCCACTTTCGTCTTTTACGACCGCTGCAGCCGGTAGATAGAGGCGTTGCGAATCCGCTTCCGCGCCGACAAACTGGAAACGGACTTCAGCCGCCAGGTTGGCGCGGATCTCATCGGGCAGGGTGGTCAGGGCCAGCGTCACCGGGAAGGTTCGGCTGTTGCCCGTGCCGACGCCAACCTCTGAGACGATGCCTTCAAAGGTCCGCTCCGGAAACGCGGGAAAGCGGACTGAGCCGGCCAGCCCGTTGGAAAACGAGGCTATCAGGCTCTCAGGCACCGACAGCTGCACCTCCCAGCCTTCACCACAGTTCACCGTCGCCACCGTCTGGCCGGCAGTGACGTTCTCGTTGCTTTCGATCTGCAGGTCAGCGATGGTGCAGCTCGCTGCCGCGAGAAGGCGGGTGTACTGCAGATTCAGTCGAGCGAGTCTCGCCGCCTGAATGGAGGCGTTGTGTGACGCTTTCGCTGACTCCGCATCAGCCAGCGCCGTGTCTAATTCATTGCGCGAAGCGTTGTCGTTGGTATATAGCTGGCGTACGCGCTGGTATTCCGCCTCGGCGTTTCGTCGACTGGCGTTGGCACTAGCCTGGTCCGCCAGGGCCTGTTCGAGCTCCACGGCAAACGTTTCCTGATCGAGCGCGGCGACCAGTTCGCCCGGCGCCAGCGCGTCTCCAACATTGACCGGCACGTCCGCGACCGTCCCTGAGACCTTAAAACTGAGCTCGGCCTCTTCCGCTGATCGCGCTGAGCCGCTGAATACGCGCTCGCGCAATGCGGCAGAACCGCTGCCTGCGACGATAGACTTCACCGGCCTCAGCGGCGGCTCGCGGTTAGGCGGTTCTTCCTGGCACCCGGTCAAGAGCGCGCAAATGAGGGGCGTGCAAAATAGCAGTGCGGGTGAGCTAGGAAGGTTTGAGAGTCCACGCATCATCGATTGGTCCCTTGGTTTGCTTGGGCAAAATCCAGCAGCTGCTCAAGCCAGGCATCCGCTTCGCTGGTGGACACCGCAAAGTCAAAGAAGCTCACGCTGCGCTGTAGCCGTACCAGGTTCTGCAGATGGGTAAAGACCGCGTTGGCGGCTGCCAGTCTGGCGCTGATGAAAGCATTTTGTGCATCGATCAAGTCAATGTAGCTGGCCGTGCCCCGAACGTAGGAATCGGTTACGAGGTCCAGCGTGCTGCGGGCCGCGTTGGCGGTTTCATTCGCAAATCCGATGTTGAGTCGGCTGGACACCACGTCAGCAAGCGCCGAGCGTGCTTGCGCTTCGATGATGTCGCTGGTTTGTTGCAGGGTGAGCTCCAGCGAATCAAGCTGAAACTCAGCACGTCGCTGGGCGGCGCGAATGGCCCCGCCCTCGAACAGGCTCCAGGTCGCCTCAACGCCGACGCTCCAGTCTCGGTCAAAGTCGGTGCTTACCAGCGCATCACGATCATCGATTATCTCGCTGGCCTCGCCGACCGCGCTGATTGTGGGGACATAGCGGCGACGCTCGGCGGCGAGCAACAGACGATCTTGCGCGTCGATCTCAGCTCGGAGCGAGGCTAGTTCCGGAGCGTTCAGGAGCGCCTTCTCGGCCAAAAAGTCGCTAAGCGTTTCCACGCCGACGGGACCCGCCAGGAATCGGTCAAAACGGTCGTCGCCAAAGATCTGAGGCGTGACGATGCCGGTTTCATCCACCTGGAACGGCAGGGCGATCGGCTGTTGGAGCACCCGGTTCAGCTCAAACTGCTGCTGCTCGTAAGCCGCCTGCGCCTGAGTGACACTCTGCTGGTCGATCCCGAGTTCGGTCTCAAAACGAAACACCTCAGATCGGCTCGTCGAACCGACCTGGTATCGGAACTTGGCTCTTTCGAGGTTTGCGCGAGTCAGGTCAAGATTTTCGATCTGGATATCCCGTTCGGTCTTGGCGATCAGCAGCCCGAGGTAAGTCTGTGCAGCGGTCTCGATCACGTCCAGCTCGGTGGCGTACAAATCCGCGTCTCGCGCCTGCTCGAGAAACCTTTGGGACCGATAGCTGCTTGAGAGCTGCTCGGAGTAGATGTTCTGCGCGAGCGTCAGGCTAGCCTGCGTGGTTGTCGTCGGACCGTTCAGTGCCAGGTCTCGATCCTGGTCCAACCAGCTGAGGTCACCGGTCAGCTGTGGCAGCAGCGCACCCTTGGCGACGTTGCTGTCTTCGCGGGCCACATCGAGATCGCGGGCTGCGATGGCACGCTGCAGATTGCGTTCGAGCGCCTCCTCGACCGCCGCCCGAAGCGTCAGGACCCGGCCTGTGGGAAGGTCCTCATTCAGGATCTCTGAGGCGAAAATCAGTTCGAATGACGGCTGGAATCCAATCGCTTCTGCGGTTCGGCGATTGATCACCAGACGGTCGCGAACGTCCAGCGTAATCACCAGATCCTTTGTCGATCGGCCGAGGGCGAGATCTCTGACATCGATCGCCAGCCGGCGCGCGAGTTGGTCGGGCGGGATTACCAGGGTGCGACCCATCAGGAAGCCGGCAAGCACATCCCCGCGGCCAAGCGAGGAAAAGGTTGCGAGTTTTGACGCCTCGGCGCGGCGGATCAGCTGGCTGTAGTCCTGCGGACTCACCTTTTGCAGTGGCGTGACGAACAGTGCGTCAACCCCTTCCGGGACAAAGCCGAGCGTCGTCGAATCCGCCGGGTCTTGCTCTAGCACGCTCAGCGCGAAATCGACAGACGCCTGAAGCTCATCAATCAGCACGGCGATGCTCGGCACTGCGCTGAGGAGACTGGCGTCGATCAGAACCGCTACGTGTTCGGCGCCGGTTGCCGCCTGAAATTCTGCCAGTGCGCCGGCAAAGTCCAGCGACGTAGTGAGCAGGTGCAGGTTTTCGATAGCGCTGGACCCGGCGTCAGTCACCGAAAAACCTTGGATCTCCGGCTGAATGACGGTGGCAGCAATCAAGGGTTTTGCTGGACGAAAATCCGCCGCCACGCTGCTGGCGATGATGTCGAGGGCGATTACCATGTCGGCGCGGGAATCGGACAGCGCACGCTCGATGGCTTGCCGCGCGCTGTCGGCCGTCCATCGATGGGAAAAGTCATCGTCTTCCAGAATCTGGTAAGTCAGCTGTGTGTCGCTAAGGCTGCTGAGCTCCGATCGAAGCTGTGCGCGAGATACCGCATCGAGCGAGCTGGTTGGATCGCCAACGACCGCGATATTGACGGTTGCCGCAGCACTAAGCTGGCAGAACAGGACGGCCAGCCATACGACCCAATGGTTCCGCTTCAAGTTAACGAGAAACATCAATGATCCAACACACCACGGGCCGTCTCACTGAAAGCAACTGCTGATCCTTTTTCTTGACAGGTGCCCGGGGGGGGCGTGTATATAACCGGACTCAAGTGTGCATCACGTGCCTCGGATCGGGCAGGACTTTGAACTCAAATAGTCGGACAAAACGCGCCATTGTGACCACGCCGCGTGCCCACGCGACCTTTGGTGCGACGACGGCCGCGTTTCTGCTGTCACGCGGCTGGACCATGAATAAGATCAATGAGGCATGCGGCGTTACGGGTCTACAACTTGTGAACCCAAACGAGCGCTTGCCGGATGACGTGCTGCCCAGGCTCTGGCACGCGGTATGGAAGGAGTCCTCGGATGAGGCGCTGACCTTGAAGATGGCCAGGGCGGCACCGTTTTCGTGTTTCGCCGGGCTCGCCGAGGGCATGCAGTTTGCCGGTAACCTGGAGGAGGCGCTTTCCCTGCTGGCGAAAAACCGAGTGCTGTTGGCCGATCGCCTGGAGGTGGCTTTGGTCGAAGTTGATGGCGCGGTGATGCTGCAGGGCACACACCCTAGCGACGCTATTGACGAAGGCCGAACCTCTGAGCTTGCCGCGGCCCTAATTGTCCGGTTGGTTCGTGAAGTACTCAAAGTTGAGGGCGCAGTGAAGGGCATTTCGCTGCAATACGCTGC
Organism: Pseudomonadota bacterium; assembly: GCA_039033415.1. Taxonomy (NCBI): domain Bacteria; kingdom Pseudomonadati; phylum Pseudomonadota; species Pseudomonadota bacterium. The sequence continues at coordinate 27,533 of JBCCCR010000031.1, forward strand.
CTGGGGTCCTAAACAGGCTTACCATGAATACTTTGAAGTGCCGGTAAAATTTGAACAGGCCGAGTCCGGGATCATTTTCCACGCCGACAAGATGACAGCCGCGATCAGTCACGCCAACGCCGAGATGTTCTCTTATGTCGATGAACATTTTTCGCAGGCCATTAAACACATCATGGCAGCCGGCTATCCGGCACAACTTTCGAAGCTTCGCTCGGCGATTGCTGATAACGCCAGCATCGGCGTTTTTGATGGTCGGGCAGCCGCCGAGAAGGCCTATATGAGTCTTCGGTCGGCGCAGCGCCTCGCGGCGTCTTATCAGTTGACGCTCAATCAATTGATCGATGAGGTTCGCGCAGAGTTTGCCGAAGAGCTACTGGGTGACCCGGAGTTCTCGATAGCGCAGGTCGCTCAGCTGGTTGGCTATTCTGACGATCGGGCTTTCCGACGGGCATTCAAGCGCTGGACCGAGCAAACGCCGTCCTACTTTCGACGTTCGCGAGGCATCGAGTAACGTCACCCATGCCCGTTTGGTTTGATTTTCAGGGCTTTTTTGTCGCGTCAGCTCGGTCTTCGGCTAGCGACAGCTGAACAACATTGTCTTTTGACGCTTGACACCCCTCGGTATCGCGTTAATATTTAACACGTTAAATAAAGGCACCCGCAACACGTGACCCTTTTGCTCCGAAACTGTGGGAGACGACAGCATGACCGCGGTCAGCAGTAACGTTGAAAAGCTGGGAACCTACCTGGAGCGATTCCGTCAGGCGGGCATCCTTAATCGAATTAATGGCGTCGACTCATGGGGTGGCGCTGGAACGTTCGATCTATTCTCACCGGTCGACAAATCCCTGATTTGCCAAGTTGCAAAGTCCACACCCGCTGACGTCGATGAAGCGGCAGAAGCTGCCCGTGACGCCTTTTTTGCTTGGCGTGATATGCCTGCGCTTCAGCGAAAGAAGATTTTGATCAACGTTGCTGAGGCCATCGAAGGTCGGGCTGAAGAGATTGCGCTGTGCGAATGCTGGGATACCGGCCAAACGATCCGCTTTATGTCCAAGGCAGCGCTGCGGGGTGCCGAGAATTTCCGGTACTTTGCCGATCAGGTCACCGCAGCGCGCGACGGTCAGCAGCTCCGATCGCCCACCCTGATGAACATCACAACGCGGGTCCCGATTGGTCCAGTTGGCGTCATCACGCCCTGGAATACACCGTTTATGCTTTCCACCTGGAAGATTGCGCCGGCGCTGGCCGCCGGTTGTACGGTGGTGCACAAGCCGGCGGAAGACTCGCCGCTCACGGCTCGGCTGCTCGTGGAGATCGCTGAAGAGGCTGGCCTGCCGCCCGGCGTCCTCAACACGGTTAACGGCTATGGCCACGACGCGGGCAAGCGTCTAACCGAACATCCGGACATCAAAGCAATTGCGTTCGTGGGTGAAAGCCGCACGGGGGCGATCATCACCAAACAAGGGGCGGACACGCTCAAGCGCATGCACCTTGAGCTGGGCGGCAAAAACCCGGTCATTGTGTTCGACGATGCGGACCTGGAGCGTGCGCTCGACGCGGTTATCTTTATGATTTTCTCCATCAATGGAGAGCGGTGCACCTCGTCGTCGAGGCTGCTGATTCAGGACTCCATCAAGGAGGCTTTTGAGGCCAAGCTGATCGAGCGGATCAACAACATCAAGGTGGGCCACCCGCTGGACCCGGCGACGGAGATTGGGCCGCTGGTCACCGAAGAACACTACAACAAGGTTACGTCCTATTTTGCGATTGCCAAAGAGGACGGGGCGACCGTTGCTGCCGGGGGAGAAACGATCGGCAATCACGGCTATTTCATCCGCCCGACCTTGTTTACCAACGCTAATAACCAGATGCGGATTGCTCAGGAGGAGATCTTTGGTCCGGTGCTAACCTCCATTCCGTTCGCCACGGAAGAAGAAGCCCTGGCGATCGCCAACGACACGCAGTACGGCCTGACAGGCTATGTGTGGACCAACGATTTGACGCGGGCGCTGCGCTTCACCGACCAGCTCGAAGCCGGGATGATTTGGGTCAACTCCGAGAACGTTCGGCACCTGCCGACACCCTTCGGAGGCATCAAGGCATCGGGTATCGGGCGCGACGGCGGAGACTGGTCGTTCGATTTCTATATGGAGCAAAAGCACGTGGGTTTCGCCACCGGTCAGCACAAAATGATGCGCCTAGGCGCGTGATTGGCTAAGAGTCAGACGCAGAGGAAGCCATGGGAGAAATTGTACTCGCCGCGAAAATGACGCACGTGCCCACGCTGCTTATGTCAGAGCAGGAGGGGCCGATCAAAGGCAAGCGTGCCGCGGCCATCAGTGGGCATTTGGAAATCGCGCGCCGAGCCCGGGCGGCGAAGGTGGATACGGTGGTGATCTGCGACACGCATTGGGTGATCAACGCGGGTTTTCACGTGAACGCCAACGAGCGGTTTGAGGGCCTGTTTACCTCCAACGAGTTTCCGCAGTTCATCCAGAATCTCGAGTACGCGTACGCCGGGAACCCGGCGTTGGGCGACGCGATTGCTCAAACCGCTACCGAAAAAGGGATCTATACCCTTTGCCATCATCTGGACAGCCTCGAGCTGGAGTACGGCACGCTGGTCCCCATGCGCTTCATGTCCCGGGAACACGAGATGAAGGTTGTATCGGTCGGCGCTTGGTGTACGGTCCATACCCACGAGGAGAGTCGCCTGCTGGGCGAGGCGATCCGGGACGCCGTTGAAGCGTCCGACAGCCGCGTGCTGCTGGTTGCCTCCGGCTCGCTCAGTCATCAAATCTGGGCCAACAAAGACTATGCCGCCAACAACGGAACGTTCACGATCAGTTCTGAGTTCAATCGGCAGATGGACCTGCACGTGCTGGATATGTGGCAGCGCGGCGATCACGCAACCTTTTTGAAGATGCTGGGTGACTACGCCAGGCACTGTACCGGGGAAGGTTTTATGCACGATACGGCGATGCTTTATGGGGCACTCGGCTGGGATCGATACGACTCGCCCTGTGAGGTGATTACCGAGTACTTCCCATCGTCGGGCACGGGGCAGACCAACGTGGTTTTCCCCGTCTAGTCAGCATGAGGGGAAAGCGATAATGCGATTGGCCACCTACCGTGCCGACGGTGAGCAGTTTTACGGCGCTGTCACCGAGGAGGGCATGCTGGCGCTGTCACCTGCTTTTCCGCAGTGGCCGACGCTCTATGATGCGGTCGCTGAGGGTGGGTTGGCCCAGCTAATCGACGCGGCCAACGGCAGCGGCCCAACCCACACCGACTTCGTCTGGGAAATGGTTCTGCCGAACGCACCCCGCATCCTCTGCGTCGGGGTGAACTTTCCGGACCGAAACGCCGAATACCAGGATGGCAGCGCGCAGCCCAAATTTATGTCGCTGTTTCCGCGTTTTGCCAGCGGCTTTACCGGCCACAATCGACCGCTGGTTCGACCACCCGAAAGCCACACGCTGGACTACGAAGGGGAGGTGGCGATTGTGATCGGCAAAGCCGGCCGGCGAGTTGCGGCGGCCGAGGCTTACGATCACATTGCTGCCCTGACAATCTGCAACGAAGGCACGATCCGGGAGTGGGTTCGCCACGCGAAGTTCAACGTGACGCAGGGCAAGAACTGGGACTGCTCGGGCGCTATGGGGCCATGGCTGGCGCCGTTCACAGACGCGTCTCAGCTGGACGAAGCGCGGATTCAGACGCGGGTAAACGGCGAGGTCCGGCAGGACGATGTCCTGGCCAACATGATGTTTCCGGTGCGCCAGGAGATCGCCTACATCTCGACTTTCATGACGCTGCGTCCTGGCGACATCATCGTGACCGGGACCCCGACCGGCGCGGGTGCGCGGCTGGATCCACCCAGCTATCTAAAACCCGGCGATGTGGTGGAGGTGGAGGTCAGCGGAATCGGGACGCTGCGCAATACGGTGGAAGACGAACCGGCGTAACCACTTCAAACGGCGGCAGCCTCTTCAGTAGCCGGCGGGCGAGTCGTCCTCGTCAGTTCCGCGACATTGGGCAGCCAGCGCTCTGGCGGCATTGCCGATCAGCAGCGTGTCGACCCCCACGCCGACAAAGCTGGCGCCGGCGGCTACGTAGTCTCCGATCTCGGCCGGATCGAGGCAAAGCAGTCCCGCATACTTGCCTGCTGCTCGGACGGTGGCGATGCCATCTTTGATGGCCCTGATCACCTCGGGGTGGCTCACGCCGCCAACGTGCCCCATGGACGCGGAAAGATCAGATGGACCAAAAAACACGCCGTCGATGCCGTCGGTGGCGGCGATCGCGGGTAGATTTTCTAGCGACTGCACGGTCTCTGCCTGAACAACCACACACATCTCCCTGTTGGCGTCATGAAGATAGCCAGGAACCGTGTTCCAGCCGGCGGCTCGTGCCATCGAGGTACCCATGCCGCGGATGCCATCAGGTGGATACTTGACGGCCCGGACTAGCTCTGCAGCCTGATCCGGCGTATCCACCATCGGCACTACAAAGCTCTGAACGCCGATGTCACAGAGCTTTTTCAGCAACGCCGGCGATCCGTCGACGGGGCGCACGATGGGCGCTACGTCGTGCGGCGCGAGCGCTCTGAGGTGATGCATGACATCCCTCAGTTCGAACGGTCCATGCTCATGGTCCACCACCAGCCAGTCGAAGCCCGCCATGCCACAGATTTCTGCAACCGAGGCGTCAGGGATGCCTAGCCAGAGGCCGTATTGAGGTTCACCGGTTTCGAGCCGGGAGAGCATGGCATTGCGTTGAAGCCTGTTCATATAAATCTCACGTCGATCTTGCCCAGGGGGCCATAGTCGGCCAGTACGTGGTCGCCAGCCTTGACCGGCACTGGCCGAGTGAAAGAGCCGGCGAGCACCACCTGGCCTGGCTCCAGTCCGATCCCGTAGGGGGCAAAGCGTCGGCAGACCCAGCGGATACCATGCGCCGGGTGACCCATGACCCCACCGGCCAGGCCGGTCTCCTCCACCTCGCCGTTGAGCCGCAGCATGGCGCCGGCCCAGGGGAGATTGATGGCCGAAGGTCGAACCTTCTGTTTGCCCAGAAGGTAGCCGGCGTTGGCGGCGTTGTCGGCGACCGTATCAAAGACCTTTCGGGTATAGCCGGTCTCCGGGTCCACGCGAAAGCTTCGCGCTGCAATCAGCTCCAGTGCTGGCACGACATAGTCGGTAGCCGCCAAAACCTGGTCAACGGTGACGTCGTCGCCGGACAGTGGCGCTTTGAGAACGAACGCAAATTCGACCTCAATACGCGGATCGGTAAAGTCGCCGGCACAGATTTCGTCGCTTGAGGAAAAGTCCATATCGTCGAGCAGGACGCCAAAGTCCGGGGTATCGATTTTCATGGCCAGCTGCATTGCGCGCGAGGTCAGGCCAATTTTGTAGCCGGTGACGGTTCGACCGTCCTGGATCTTGCGGTCCACCCAGGCTTTCTGGATCGCGTAGGCGTCCTCCAGAGTCATATCGGGAATCGACAGGGAAAGCGGCCGTATTTGCCGGCGCTGCCGCTCAGCTTCGTAGAGCTGCTGAGCGGCCGCTAGAATCTGATCTTCGGTGATGGGCATCAGCGTTGGGTGAGCCGTTGAGGAGAAAGAAAACATGTTAACTAACTGCAGGCGGGTTGTTAAGGCAAGCTGGCCAACGAATCAGTTGTTAATACTCGCGATGCAGGACGAGGCCCCGTCAGTCAGGGCAAGCATTCGCCAGATCCTGCGGCAGGACGACAAAAATTTGCTGTAATGCCGCCTCACTATGAGCATTTTTGAACACATCTCCGTTTTTCTTTCGATCATCCTGGGCTTGGCGATTGTTCACCTGCTGGGTGGGTTGTCGCTGATTCTCGATCGTCGGGTCCAGGCTCGGGTCTATTGGGTCCACCTGCTGTGGGTCGCCAACTTGCTGTTTGTCAGCGTACTGGTCTGGCTGGGCAATTTTGTGCTTTCAGACGTTGAAGTCTTCAGCGTGTGGCATTTCCTGAATCTGGTTGCCTATTGCATGGTGATTTACCTGATGAGTGGTCTGCTGTTTCCGGTTCGGGGCGGCGAGGTAACCGATTTTCGCGCGCACTTTGAGGCCAATCGCGTGCGTTTCTTCAGTCTCGGGCTGCTGTTTGTCCTGACTGACATCGTCGACGGTTTGCTGGAACACCTGGCGATTGGTCTTCCGCTGGCGCCGGGCCAGTTCATCACCCTGGGGCTGGAGTTCGTTTTGTTCGTCGGCGGCCTCAAAACGGCCAGCGAGCGCTATCACGGTGCCGTCGCTGTGCTGTTTTGTCTCGGCTCGATCGGCTGGCTGGTCAGCCTTGTTATGATTGGCGTTGTCACGACCTGATGTAGCAGCATCAGGTCAGCAAACTTGTCAGCGGGGCAGGAGGGGCATCCATGGCAGCAACACTCGATCCGACGGAAGCGATTCGTACCGAGGCGGCCGGCTATTCCTCGGCGGTCACCGGGAAGTCGTGCAACCAGCAGTCATTCAAGGTGGGCAAAGGCACGTTTCTGTTTATTGGGCCCGGGCCTAAAGGGCAGGGCTACAAGGCGATGTTCAAGCTGGATCAGTCAATGCCGCAAGCGAGAGAGCTAGCCGAGGAAGCACCGCAGCGTTTTGAAGTTGGCAAAACCGGCTGGGTGACCGCTCGGTTTTCCGCGGACCAACCGCTGCCGAAGCGCCTCTGGAAAAAGTGGCTCAAAGAGTCCTACCAGCGCACCAGCGGCGCGGGATGAGTTCCCGGTTCGTCATCACCATGGCGAAGGTCCCGCAGTGACAACCATTATTAGGACAGCCGGCGAGGGAGACGCTGAAGTTGTGCGGCAGCTTCATCTGAGCGCCTTCGACGATAGCGAAAGCCAGGAGGTCGCCGAGCTGGCGGCCAGGCTTTTGGGGGAGGCGGACAGCCCCGAAACCCTCAATCTACTGGCCGTGACGGACGGGACGGCTTCGGGTCACGTGGCGTTCAGCAAAGTGTCTCTCAGCGGATCTCCCGAGTTACGAGCTTCTATTCTGGCCCCGCTGGGCGTGGCGGCCGGCTTGCAGCGGTCGGGCATCGGCTCACAGCTCGTTCGTTATGGTATGCAACACCTCACGGATGCCGGCGTGGCGTTGGTATTTGTCTACGGTGATCCAGGCTACTACGGCCGTTTTGATTTCAGCTCAGAGGTAGCGCTGACCTTTGAGGCGCCGTATCCGCTCCAATACCCCCACGGCTGGCAGGCGCGGGTCATCGACCCTGAGGTTGAGCTGCCCTCATCCTGCAAGCTTACGTGCGTGACGGCGTTATCCGACCCGGGGCTCTGGTAGAAGCAACCAGCGGAATCCCTCGAAGGCTGAGGTCTGCGATGTCACAACGTCCTCGCCGACCAGCCCGATCGCCGCTGGGTCTTTTGGCCCTGTCGTGGCTGCATTGGGATGACTATTCTTGCGCTTCTTCTTTGACCTGAGGCCACGCCGTCAGATGAAAAAGCGCTACAAGCTAGGATTTGGATTTCTGGGTCTGCTCGCCGGCGCCTTTGCGGTGCTGCTGGTTGCCATCAGCCGTAACAGCGACTGTCCGGCAGATATCCCGTCCTCCGATTCACCCGACGCGATGACCGCGGTGGTCCAGCATTGTTACGGCGGCCCAGAGGTGTTGACCCTTACCCGTGAGGACCGCCCGACGGTCGGCGAAAAAGAGGTTTTGATCCGGATCGTTGCCGCCGGCGTCAATCCGCTCGACTGGCACTTCATGCGGGGGACCCCCTACGTGATGCGGTTGATGTCGGGCATCGGCAAGCCCGGTGATCAACGGGTCGGCGTGGACTTCGCCGGCACCGTCGAGGCCATTGGTCCCGGTGTAACCCGGTTTAAGCAAGGTGACCGCGTCTTTGGTGGCGCGAACGGCGCGTTTGGCGAATATGTGGTGCGCTCAGAAGATCGGGCGATTGCCATCATCCCGGAGAACATCAGCTTTGAGCAGGCCGCTGGCGTGGGAATCGCCGGTGTCACCGCGCTGCAGGCGCTCACCGACAAAGGGAAGCTCCAACGCGGTGAGAAGGTCCTGATCAACGGTGCCTCGGGCGGCGTAGGGACGTTTGCGGTCCAGATCGCTAAGGCGATGGGGGCGGAGGTCACCGGCATTTGCAGCGGCCGCAATCGGGAGCTGGTGCTGGGGCTCGGCGCGGACTACGTGATCGACTACAAGGTCGAGAATTTTACCGAGCAGGACAAGCAGTACGACCTCATCGTCGACAACGTCGGCAACCACTCGCTGTCGCGCCTGCGGGGAGTTCTTGTGCCCACGGGCAGACTCGTGATTGTGGGCGGCAAAAAAGGTGACTGGATCGCCCCTCTGGTGCCGACCATCAAGACCATGATCGTCGGACCCTTTGTCGATCAGGAGATTCAGACCCTCCTGGCGGTTTTGACCCAGGAGTCGGTGGAGAAGCTGGCCGCGATGATGGGGGCGGGGGAAGTCACGCCCGTCATCGATCAGCGTTTCGACCTGGCGGATGTTCGCAACGCGATTGCCTACTCGGAGTCTGGACGAGCCCGGGGCAAGATCATTCTGGAGATCGACCCCGAATCACTCTAGCTGGCGGGTGCTGGCCCGGGCTCCGACCCCGTGTCTGACCCAGCGGTGGTTGAGCGCTGCGGCTGAAAACGCCGCAGCAGCGCCACCAGAGCGGCCACCACAATCAACATGATGATCAGCCCGTTGAGCGCGGGCAGGTAGCTCTCGTCAGCCACCCGGCGCATGCCCAGGAACTGGATGCCAGCCGCACCGGCCAGCGAGTCCACCATGGTGAACAGACCGAGAATTCGACCGTAAGAGGGTCCAGCAAAAAACTCTGCGAGCACAAGCTGGATGGCCGAGAAGGCGCCGGCAAAACCGACGCCGTAAACCACCGCGTAGCCAAAGAGCGTCAGGTTGCTGCTCGGGTCAACCATGCGGAGCACCACCAGTCCGAGCATCAGGTTGATGATCGACAGCAGCAGGATCCACACTTTGTTGAAGTGGTCGCCCAGGTAGCCAAACAACACTTTCCCGACAATGGCGCTCCAGAAAAACACGCTGAAGATCACCGGCAGCTCGCCTCGATCGACCCCGAGGTCCTGCCCCAGAAAAATCGACTGGTGCTGCAGGATGCCGACGATACAAAACCACAGCGCGGCGGTTGCCACCATCATGAGGTAAAACGCCGGCAGCTTGACGGCCTCCATGAGGGTGATGCCGGGGACGTTTGCTGGCTCGACGGCAGAAGCCTTTGGCGCCGCTTCTTCATCGGTACGATCCGTATCGGGTCGCTGGTTGCGGATCAGCAGCAGCCCCATACCCATCATGATCCCGCCCACGATGGCGATGAGCGTGATGGCCTCACGCCAGCCCTGTTCGGCCAGGGTGGTTTTGGCCAGCAGCGGAAAAAGCGCGCCGCCGAGGCTCGAGGCCATCAGAAAGATGCCCACCGCGAGGCCTCGTCGCTCGACGAACCAGCGTGACAAAATGAGCATGCTCGCCACCAGGCCGCAGCCAGCCAGACCGACGGAGCAGGTGAGGTAAATCAGGGTCATTTGGTTGAGCGTGCTGATGTGGGCGTAGAAGCCGAGCGGCACCACAATCAGAATGACGCCAAAGAACATGATTCGCCGAGCGGGGTAGCGATCGCACAGCGCGCCTAAGATCGGCGTCAGCAGCGCCGTCAGCAGCAGAAACAGAGACGCCGGGCGCGTAACCTCCGCTTCATTCCAGCCAAACTCAGCCGTCAACTCCGGATAGAGCAGCGGCAGCGTGTTGAGCAGGATTCCGTTAGTGGCCATGTAGAGCAGAAACAGGCCGGCGAGGACCCACCAGGCGTAGTCAATTTTTTTCATCGGGTGAATCTCAACCTATGGAATCAGTGGTTGGCGGGATCAGGTGACGGAGACGCCATGCATCGGGCGATGAGATGTTCGTCCTCGAACACGATTTGATCTCCATCAACAATTTTGCGCCGTTTTCGGGTTTCGATCTGGCCGTTGACGAGGACCGCGCCGGCAGCAATCAGCATCTTGGCCTCACCGCCGCTGCCGACGACGCCGCTGATCTTGAGCACCTTGAACAGCTCAACGGGCTGCCGGTTCAATTCAACTTCCTGCTGGGACAGCGCCTGGTTGCTCCCGTGTTGCGGCCCACTAAGATGGGTGGGCCAAAATCACCGCCGCCGAGCCAGCACGGCGGGGCCTGAGCCCGATATGCGCTGACGGACGGGTGTGTAATAGTGGCAGGGTGACGGCGGCAGTGCCAGACCTTCAACAAAAATACCAACCGACCCGGCCAGCCGCCTGCTGCTCGGGCTGACAGGGAGACAGGCAATGGCTGATCCTCGCTTGAGGCAGATGATTGAGAACCAGCAGATGGTGGTTGCGCCGGGCGTTTTTGACATGATGGCGGCCCACATCGCCAACGGAATCGGCTTCGACGCCGTCTACGCCTCAGGCTACTGGCTCACCGCTTCCTATCTGGGAATCCCCGACGCCGGCATCGCGACCTTCACCGATATGTTAAACCGCGTCAGCCGCCTGTGTGAGATCAGCAACGCCCCGGTTGTCGCTGATGCGGATACGGGATATGGCGGCCTGCTGAATCTTCACCATACGGTCAAGGGTTACGAAAAGGCTGGCGTATCAGGCTTCCAGTTTGAAGACCAGGTGTTTCCCAAAAAGTGTGGGCACACCAAGAACCGGATGGTCGTTCCGCTGGAGGAGATGGTCGACAAGATCAAGGTGGCGCTCGATGCGCGCACCGACAGCAACATGCTGCTCATCGCCCGGACCGACGCCCGCACGGACTACGGCCTCGACGTGGCGCTGGAGCGGGGGCAGGCGTTTGCAGAAGCTGGTGCAGATCTGGTGTTTGTTGAGGCGCTGGAGACCGAGGAGGAGATGCGTAAGGCGACGGCCACCATTGGACATCCCATGATGGCCAACATGGCGGACGGAGGCCATACGCCGATCTTTAGTGGAGACAAGCTTCAGGAAATCGGGTACTCGCTTGCCATCTTTCCGGCCATCACCGCGCTATCGGCCATGGCGGCGGTGGAGTCGGCGCTTAAACACATCAAGGCCACCGGTACCAGCCAGGGTTCGCCGGTGCCGCGCTTCGACTTTCAGGAGATGTGTGTGCTGCTGGGCTTCGAGGACGTGTGGGACTTTGAAAAGCGCTGGGGGGTGGGTCACCAGTCGGACTGATCGCTGGCCGTCGCGGCGGGCATTGGGTCAGCCCAGGCTGCTGAGCTCCCGCGTAAGCAGCGAGGCGTCACCGAGGTTGAGTTCCACCAGCCGCTTCAGGTGGACAAAGCTGTCCATGTCGATCTTTTGGCAGATAAAGCCAATGCGCTGGTCGGCCACATGCGCCACCGTCACCGACATGCTGATGATGGCGCTGCCCTCGAGCTTGACCTCGATGCGGTAGAAGTCACCCTGCTTACCGGACCAGTCTTCGGGACGCTTGAGGAGCGCCCCTTTCAGTGAGATGTCGATCAGCTCGCTTTCCCAGGCCTGCGAACCCGAGTACAGGTGTACGCGGGCCTCGATGTTGAAGCGGGAAAAGCGGCGGCGTTCAGCGCCGCTGGGCTCGGACTCACTCACAATAAAAGCCTGAAAAAACAGGAGCGTCTGGATTATATCTCAAACACGCCTCAGTGCACGGTAGGCTGGGTGACCCCCGCACCCTCCGGTGGCGCACCACGAACCTCTACGCTTTTGATGACGTTATCGTGCAGTGCGGTGATCGTGAAGGTCAGGCCGTCGATCAGCACCTCGGTGCCCGCCTCTGGAATGGTCTGCAGGTGTTCCAGCAGCAGACCGTTGACGGTCCGCGGGCCCTCGGTTGGCAGCGCCCAGCCGAGCCGGCGGTTCAGGGAGCGCACGTTCTCCGCCCCGTCGATCAGCAGGGTCCCGTCGCGGCGGCGCGTCGGGCGGCGAATTCGGTTGCGCGGCTCGGTGGTAAATTCGCCGACGATTTCCTCCAGGATGTCGTCCAGTGTAATCAGCCCTTGAATGTCGCCGTATTCGTCTACGACCAGCCCCAGGCGCCGCTCCCGCTCCTGAAACTCCAGCAGCTGCTGGGTGAGGCTGGTGGTCTCCGGGACAAAATAGGGTTTGCGTATCAGTCCACGAAGGGAGGCCAGATCGAGCGTACCGGCGGCGAGCCGATTAACCACGGTGCGCACGTGCAGCACGCCGGTGACCTCTTCAAAATCGCCTTCGATCACCGGCAGCCGCGTATAAAAACTGTTGCGGATCTGATCAACGATGCTTCCCCAGTCGTCCTTGAGGTCCAGGCACACCATGTCGTTACGCGGCACCATGGCGTCCGATACGCTGGCCTGCTCAAGATCCAGGATGTTGAGCAACATGGACCGGTAGCTGCCGGTGGCGCGGGTGCTGGAGTCGCTGAGCATGGTGCGCAGCTCGTCTCGGCTGAGCTGATCGGATCGGCTGAAAGACCGCATACCAAACAGCTTCAGCAAGCCGTTGGCGGCCCAGTTGATGAGCGCAACCACCGGGTAAAGCAGCCGCAGCAGCCAGCCCAGGGGCGACGACACCGGATAAGCCAGGCTCTCGGGATGCACCGCAGCCCAGGTCTTGGGGGCCACCTCGGCGAAGATCAGCACCAGAGGTGTAAACACAAACGGCATGATGATCGGCCCGAGGTCGCTGTAGAGGCGGATGCTGATCACCGTGGCCAGGCTGGTAGCAAAGATGTTGACCAGGTTGTTGCCGAGCAAAATGATGCCGATCAGCCGGTCGGGCTCTGCCAGGAGTTTGGCAACCCGCGCGGCCTTCTTGTCACCTTCGCTGGCGCGATGCCGAAGCTTGTAGCGATTCACCGCCATCAGGGCGGTTTCGGAAGAGGAGAAGAAGCCGGACAGCAGGAGCAGGACCGCCAGGCCGATCAGCAGGTACGCTAGGGGAATGTCGTCCAAGGTTGGGGCCTGTCAGGCAACTCGCTTCAGAATCAGTTCCAAAACCAGTTTGCTCCCAAAATAGGCGACCAGCAACACGGCGGCGCCGGCCAGGGTCAGCCTGACAGCGGTGCGTCCGCGCCAGCCAAACTGCCAACGGCCCCAGAGCAAGAGGCCAAAAACCACCCAGGCGCAGATCGACAGAACGGTCTTGTGGACCAGATGCTGGGCCATCATGTCGTCGACAAACAGCATCCCGGTGACCAGGGCCAGGGTGAGCAACAGAAAACCCATGGTGATGACCTGGAACAACAGCTGTTCCATCCGCTGTAGCGGTGGCAGGTTGTTGAGCACCAGCAGGCCACCGCCCCGCAGGGCCCGATCCTGCAGCAGGATCACGGTCGCCTGGGCGGCGGCGATACAGAGCAGGGCGAACGCCATCACCGACAGGGCCGCGTGAACATTGAGTTGCCAGCCGAGTTCCTTGAGCACCACAATCTTCACGCCCCAGACCAGCTGGAGCGATACGGTCAACGCGGCCAGGGGAAACAAAACCAATCCCAGGTTCATCACCGGTCGAATGAGCGTGCCCGCGAGCACCATCATGACCGTGAGCCAGGCAGCGGCGGACAGCATGTAGAAAAACCCGAGATTCAGCTGACCCTCAGAGCCGCTCAGGATCCAGAGCAACGCACCGTGGCACAGCGCAGCGGCGGCGATGGCGAGCAGCAGCGGCCGGCGGTGTGCGTCCTGGCTGGGCGCGCGAATGCGCATCAGCGCAAGCGTTGCGCCGACAATATAGAGAAAGATGCTGGGCAGACCCGCAATGACCGGACTCATCCGGAAATCATCGCATAAATCGGCGGTGTGATGCCCGCTTTGCCGGCTTATAATGGCCTCCCGCTTAGTTATTGGTATTCGGCTCCTATGTTCCAGTCGCTGTCAGATCGCCTCGCCGCAACCTTCCAACAGGTCCGTGGCCACGGCCGCATCACCGAAGAGAACATCACCCAATCGCTCCGCGATGTCCGCATAGCGCTGCTGGAGGCCGACGTTGCCCTGCCGGTGGTGACGCAGTTTGTTGCGCAGGTTAAGACACGTGCGTTGGGGCAGGAGGTGCTGCGTTCAATCAGCCCGGATCAGGCCTTTATTAAGGTGGTTCAGGATGAGCTGACCGAGATCCTGGGTGGCCAAAACGCGGCGCTCAACCTGAACGTGCAGCCGCCGGCAGTCATTCTTCTGGCCGGTTTGCAGGGCTCGGGTAAGACCACCACCACCGGCAAGCTCGCCCGACTGCTCAAAAACGAACACGGCAAGAAGGTGATGGTGGTGAGCTGCGACGTGCATCGCCCAGCCGCCATCGACCAGCTCCAGACGCTCGCCGCGCAGGAGGAGGTCGCGTTTCACCCCTCTGACGTCAGTCAGAAAGCTGAGGCGATCGCCAAAGATGCGCTGGCCGCCGCCAAAAAACAGTTTATGGACGTGCTGCTCGTCGACACCGCCGGGCGCCTGGCGATTGACGAAGCGCTTATGGCTGAGGTGCAGCGCATCGCTGGCGCTGTTACGCCTGCGGAGACGCTGTTTGTGGTGGACGCCATGACGGGACAGGACGCCGCCGCGACCGCCAAGGCGTTTCACGACGCGTTGGCCATTACCGGCGTGGTGCTGACCAAGGTTGATGGTGACGCTCGCGGTGGCGCTGCGCTGTCGGTCCGCCAGGTGACCGGGCAACCGGTAAAATTCATGGGGGTCGGGGAAAAGACTGACGCGCTGCAGGCGTTCCATCCCGAGAGGATCGCATCACGCATCCTCGGCATGGGTGACGTGCTGACGCTGGTCGAGGAAGCACAGCGAAAGGTTGACGCGGACAAGGCGCAGAAGCTGGCGCGGAAGGTCAGCCGTGGCAAGCGCTTTAGCCTCGAGGACTTTCGCGATCAGCTTGAGCAGATGCAGAACATGGGCGGGATGACCTCCATGATGGACAAGCTGCCCGGCATGGGTCAGATTCCGGACGCGGTGAAGTCCAAGGTGGATGACCGCGACACCGTTCGAATGATCGCGATGATCAACTCGATGACCCCCCAGGAGCGACAGTTCCCTGATTTAATGAATAAAGGCTCCCGCAAGCGCCGCGTCGCCAACGGGTCCGGTACCACTATCCAGGACCTCAACAAGCTGCTGAAGCAGTACAACCAGATGCAGCGCATGATGAAGAAGTTTGGCAAGGGCGGTATGAAGGGCCTGATGAAAAAAATGCAGGGCCGGATGCCCCCTGGCGGGATGCCGCCCGGCTTTCCGGGGCGTTAGCCGCCGCAGGCGCAAGGATCCGGCCGCCTGGCTGGGATCTGGACCGGTATCCGAAGCGGGGCCGAAAAACCCCGCAAAAGCCTTTATTTTTGACGTCCGTGATGTAAAATGGCGCGCTTTTGTTTGCGCAGGTAGCCACGCGGTGGCCCCTCAGCAGGATTAATAAGAATGGTTAGAATCAGATTGTCTCGAGGCGGCGCCAAGAAGCGGCCCTTTTATCACGTGGTCGTGACCGATCAGCGCAACAAGCGCGACGGACGTTACATCGAGCGCGTCGGCTTCTTCAACCCCGTAGCCCGGGGACAGGAAGAGCGTCTTCGCCTGGATGCCGAGCGCATCGCCCATTGGGTGGGTGTTGGCGCGCAGATTTCTGATCGCGTGCGCTCACTCATGAAGGAAGCGCAAGCCGCCGAAGCGGCCGCAGCGTAAGTCAGCCGTGGTCGAGCGCGTCGTTTTAGGGCGCGTGGCCGGCCACCATGGGCTTCGCGGCTGGCTGAAAGTGCTGTCGTTTACCGACCCGCGCGAAGGCCTGTTTGCTTACGAGTCGCTGTATTTGGGCGACAGTGCGGCGGTTGAGTTCGAGAGTCAGGTTCGCGGCAAGCTGCTGCTGCTGCGGCCAGCCGGGGCGAGCAGCCGCGAAGACGCTGAGGTCTGGCGAGACGCGGAAATCTGGCTGCCAAAGAGTGACATGCCAGAGCCTGAGCCGGGCGAATACTACTGGCACGACCTCGAGGGCTGCAGCGTTGAGACTGTCGATGGACAGCCGCTCGGAACGGTGGATCGGATGATGGCCACCGGAGCCAACGACGTGATGGTGGTCCTGGGTACACAGGAGATCTTGATCCCGTTTGTCCAGGGCGTTTACGTGATGAGCGTGGACATCGGATCGAAACGGATCACGGTGGACTGGGATCCGGAGGCGCTTTAGCGACCAGCCCGAGCCAGGCGCTGGGTCGACCGAAGCGGCCTCACGGAACGCGACCGGGCGGGTTGATGATGCGAATCGACGTGATAACGCTGTTTCCCGACGGTTTCAGCCGTTGTCTGGAAATGGGCGTCACCGGTCGGGCCTTGCGCGACGGCCTGGCGGAGCTAAAGACCTGGAATCCCCGGGACTTTGCCCCCGATGCCCGAGGTACCGTGGACGATCGTCCCTTTGGGGGCGGACCGGGCATGGTGATGGCAGCGCCGGTGCTGGCCAGCTGCATTGACGCGGCTTTGGCGGATGCGGCGCCTGCGCCGATCCGCTATCTGAGTCCGCAGGGCCAGCGGATCTGTCAGGGTGACCTGGAGCGCTGGGCCGAGGAGCCCAGAAATGTTTGGCTCTGTGGTCGTTATGAAGGGGTCGATGAGCGACTGCTCGATCGGCCCAATTTGGAACAGTGGTCGCTTGGCGATTTTGTGCTGAGCGGTGGCGAGCTGGCCGCAGCCGCGGTGCTGGATGGCGTGATCCGTCTCCTGCCGGGGGCGCTGGGCCACGCTGAGTCTGCTGACCAGGACTCGTTCAGCAGCGGTTTGCTGGACTGCCCGCACTACACCCGACCGGTGGAGTGGCGGGGACAGGAAGTCCCGGAGGTCCTGCGGTCCGGGGACCATGGCGCGGTAGCGCGCTGGCGGCTGAAGCAGTCGCTGGGACAGACCTGGCTAAAGCGGCCAGAGCTGCTGAATGAACGTGGCATGTCGCCTGACGAGGCGCACCTGCTGGAAGAATTTTTACAAGAGCGGCACGACGGTGCCCGAAACCAGAGAGAACCGTGATGAGCGACATCATCAAACAACTCGAACAAGAACAGATGGGCCGGGAGCTTCCGGATTTTGGTCCGGGCGATACCGTAGTGGTCAACGTCAAGGTTGTTGAAGGCAGCCGCGAGCGCCTCCAGGCGTTCGAAGGGACGGTGATTGCGCTGCGAAACCGGGGTTTGAACTCGGCGTTCACGGTGCGCAAGATCTCTCACGGCGAAGGCGTCGAGCGGGTCTTTCAGACCTACAGCCCGCAGATCGATTCTGTGACCGTCAAACGTCGCGGTCGGGTACGACGCGCCAAGCTCTACTACCTGCGCGGTCGCGAGGGTAAAGCGGCTCGGATCAAGGAGAAACTCGCGCGGCGGTAACGCCCGCCGCGTCGACAAGAAAACCCGGTTCGCGCCGGGTTTTTTTGTGGGCGCTTGAAAAATGGGGTATCCGCTCCCAACTGCCTAGCAACACTCAGAAACAGATCGAATCGCTATGACCGAAACGCTCAAGCCCGAACAGCATGAATTTCAGGCGGAGGTGCGTCAGGTGCTGGACCTGATGGTTCACTCCCTGTACTCCAATAAAGAAATTTTTCTCCGTGAGCTGATTTCGAACGCGTCAGACGCGCTGGATAAGCTGCGTTTTGAGGCGCTCTCCGATGACTCCCTCTACGCCGGCGACGCTGAGCTCAAGGTGCAGGTGTCGTTTGATAAAGATGCCGGGACGCTCATGGTCTCCGACAACGGCATCGGCATGAGTCACGACGAGCTGCTGGAAAACCTGGGTACCATCGCCCGGTCCGGGACGCGAAAGTTTCTCGATGCGCTCAGCGGTGACGCGCGCACCGATTCCAATCTGATTGGTCAGTTCGGCGTTGGCTTTTACTCGGCGTTTATCGTCGCGGACCAGGTCACCGTGCAGTCCCGGCGCGCGGGAGATGACGAGACGTGGCAGTGGGTATCCGACGGACAGGGGGCTTTTACGCTGGAGCCGGTCGGGGAAGATGCGGTCAATCGCGGCACGCGCATTATTCTCACGCTCAAGGAAGACGAAAGTGAGTTCCTGGCCGATTACCGGCTTCGCTCGCTGATCAGCAAGTATTCAGACCACATTGCGTTTCCTATCCAGATGCACAAAGTGCAGCCGCCGCCGGCCGCTGAGGAAGACAGCGACGAGGACATCGTCGACGTGCCGGCTGAGCCCGAGTGGGAATCGGTCAACCAGGCTTCAGCACTCTGGTCTCGTCCGCGGCAAGAGATCGATGACGACGAGTACAAGAGCTTCTACAAGCACGTCTCCAACGACTTCAACGACCCGCTGCGGTGGTCTCACAACCGGGTTGAGGGCAATCAGTCGTTTACGACACTGCTGTACCTGCCGGAGAAGCCGCCGTTCGATCTGATGATGGGGCGCGAGGAGCGCCATGGCCTGAAGCTTTACGTGCGTCGGGTCTTCATCATGGACGCCGCTGAGCAGCTGCTGCCAACCTATCTGCGCTTTGTGCGAGGTGTGGTGGATTCCGACGATCTGCCGCTGAACGTGTCGCGGGAAATTCTGCAGGACAACGCGCTGGTGAAGAAAATCCGCGCGTCGGTGGTCAAGCGTGTGCTCGGCATGCTGGAGCAGCTCACCGACGAGACCGAAACCTACAAGGAGTTCTGGAAGGGGTTCGGGGAGGTGCTGAAGGAAGGGGTAGTGGAGGACTTTTCCAACCAGGAGAAGCTGCTGAAACTCGCTCGCTTTGCGTCGACCGCCAACAGCGACGCGGAGCCGACCACCAGCCTCGACGACTACCTGGGGCGCATGAATTCCGGGCAGGACAAGATTTACTACGTGACCGCCGACAGCCACCAGGCGGCGCTGAACAGCCCGCACCTTGAGGTCTTTCGAAAGCAGGGTATCGAGGTGCTGCTGATGTCTGACCGGGTGGACGAGTGGATGATGGGCCACGTCCGTGAGTACGACGGCAAGCCTTTCCAGTCCGTGGCCAAAGGTGATCTCGACCTGTCCAATCTGGAAGACGAAGACGCCAAGAAGCAGCGTGAAGAAAAAGCCAGCGAGGCCGCGCCGTTGCTGGATCGCCTCAAAAAGGCCCTGGATGAGCAGGTGGAAGAGGTGAAGGTCAGCAATCGTTTGACCGACTCACCGTCCTGCATTGTGCTGGCTGAACACGATATGGCCCTGCACATGCAGCAGCTGATGAAGCAGGCCGGGCACGAGATGCCGGGCTCCAAGCCGTCGCTGGAGATCAATCCGGATCATCCGCTGGTCGCGCGGGCTTCGGCCGTGACCGACGAGGAACGCTTTTCCGACTGGGCCCACCTGCTCTTTGAGCAGGCGCTGCTGGCCGAAGGTGGGCAGCTGTCCGATCCGGCGTCCTACGTGAAGCGGGTCAACAGCTTGTTAACCGCATCTGACGACTGAAAACGCTGAGCGATTCGGTTCGCATCGATCGCTGGCTTTGGGCGGCCCGGCTGTTCAAGACCCGCGGGTTGGCCAAAGCAGCGCTCGACGGCGGTAAGGTCGATCTCAACGGTCAGCGCGCGAAGCCTTCTAAGGCGGTCAAAGTCGGCGACCGGCTGGAGGTGAGCCGCGAAGACTTTCGCCTCGAACTTGAGGTCCTGGGGCTGAGCGACCGCCGCCTGGGCGCTGCGCTGGCGGCCGAGCTGTATCAGGAAAGTGAGGCCAGTGCGGCCGCCCGCGAGGAGGCGCTGGCGCGACGGCGCGAGCGCAGGGACGCGGGTCGGCCCGACAAACGATCTCGCCGCCTGCTAAAAGCGCTCAAGGGGATCCGCTAACGGCTTGGCCCCTTGGGTCCGGTCCCTGATTGGGCGCGCGTCTAAGGGTTGACGCAGCGACCCGGTCCGTCAATCATGCCCGCCCAGCACCGCCGGATGAGGAGCGCCGCTCCAGACATCCGGGCTCGATCCAGCCTCTCCGGAGTCCGCGTTCCATGGAAGAAAACACCGCCCTGATCACTAATGATGCTGTGGTATTTGGCCTGCTGGCGCTGATTCTTGGGCTGGTTTTTTACACCAGTCACAGCACGGCCCGGTTCTGGCGGAAGTTCTACGGCGTAGTTCCTGCGCTACTCCTTTGTTACTTCATTCCGGCCATCTTCAACACGCTCGGTGTGATCGACGGGGAAGCCTCGCGACTTTACTTTGTCGCCTCTCGATACCTGCTGCCGGCCGCGTTGATTCTGCTGACGTTGAGCATCGACCTGAAGGGTGTGATTGGGCTCGGACCTAAGGCGCTCATCATGTTTTTCACCGGCACCGTCGGGGTCATGATCGGCGGACCGATCGCGCTGCTGTTGGTGGGACTTGCGGTGCCGGAGCTGCTGCAGGCAGACGGGCCGGAGGCAGTCTGGCGCGGAATGACAACGGTTGCCGGCAGCTGGATCGGTGGCGGAGCCAACCAGGCGGCGATGAAAGAGGTGTTCGAGGTCGGCAACGATGTCTTTGCGCAGATGGTTGCGGTTGACGTGATTGTCGCCAACATCTGGATGGCGGTGCTCCTGATCATGGCCGGTAACCAGAAGCGCATCGATGCCTTCACCGGAGCTGATGACTCCAGCATTGACGTGCTGAAAAACAAGATCGAAACCTATGAGGCGGAACACGCTCGCGTCATCACCACCAAAGACTTGATGCTGATGGCCATGGTGGCGTTCGGCGGTACCGGCATTGCGCACGCCTGCGCGGGCTTTATTGCGCCCACGCTGGCTGAAGCAGCGCCCGGCCTGAGCCGCTTCAGCCTGACCTCTACCTTTTTCTGGATCGTCGTCATCGCAACCACCATCGGTCTGGTCGTGTCTTTTACCCGAACGCGCGAGCTTGAGGATGCTGGCGCCTCAAAGGTAGGTTCGGCTTTTGTCTACATTCTGGTTGCTACGATCGGCATGCACATGGACATTAAGGCCGTGGCGGAAGCGCCGCTGCTGTTTGCGGTCGGGCTGGTGTGGATCAGCATTCACGCGGGGCTGCTGCTGACCGTGGGCTACCTCATCAAGGCACCGCTGTTTTTTGTTGCGGTGGGAAGCCAGGCGAACGTGGGTGGCGCAGCCTCAGCGCCGGTGGTGGCGTCCGCCTTTCACCCCTCCCTGGCGCCGGTCGGCGTGTTGCTGGCGGTGCTGGGATATGCCCTCGGGACTTATGGTGCTTGGATCTGCGGGCAAATGATGCGCATCGTATCCGGATGACGCAGTTCATCGTGGATATGGTAGCAGCGAGGAAGGCGCTGAACTAAGATAGCGCGGCTAAATTCTGGCCGCTTTAGGCTGACGGGCAGGCCCACACCTGTGGGGTGCCGAAGCAGGAGTAACCAATGCGAGTAGTTTTAGGAATGATGTGTTTGGTGCTGGCCGCAGCGGCTAACGCGCAGAGCACCAAAATGGCTGACGTGGCCCGAGAGGTGACGTTGGAAAACGGGATGCGGCTGGTCATGGTGCAACGGCCCGGGCAACCCAACATTGCCGCCGGTTGGGTCGCACACGTCGGCTCGGCCAACGAAAGTCCCGGCATTACCGGTATCTCACATCTGTTTGAACACATGATGTTCAAAGGCTCGCCGCGGATTGGAACCCGAGATGCCGAGCTGGATGCACAGCTTCAGGACCAGCTCGACGAGCTGCGCAGCGAAATGTTTGCGCTGGAGCGCGGCTACCGCGATCAGGTGCGGCTGGGGCAGGGCAAAGCGATCACCGACCCGGCACTGCAAACGGCGGCGATGGCTGAGCTTCAGACGCGTTTCGACGAACTGGTTAAGAGCCAGCGCGAAAACATGATCAAAGACGAGTTCGACCAGATTTACACGGAAGCCGGCGCCAGCGGCATGAACGCTTTTACAAACCGGGACATGACGGTCTATTTCATTCGGGTTCCGCGCAACAAGCTCGAGCTGTGGTTCTGGATGGAGAGCGAGCGCCTCGCGCAGCCGGTGTTTCGCGAGTTTTACTCCGAGCGGGATGTCGTTTTTGAAGAGCGGCGGCTGCGGACGGACTCGACGCCGACCGGTGCACAGGACGAGGTTTTTGAATCGCTGCTGTGGCGTGGGCATCCCTATGGATGGCCCGTGATCGGTTGGCCGAGCGACATTGCGGCAATAACGCGTGAACAGGCTGAAGCCTTTTACGATCTCTACTATGCGCCGGCCAACATTACCCTGGCAATCGTCGGAGACTTCGACGAAGCCCAGGCCATCGAGTGGGCGGAAAGTTACTTCGGACGAATTCCGCCCGGCCGGGATAACCCGCCGGATGTCATCACGCTCGCGATGCCTCAGCTGGGAAACCTGGTCTATCGGGCCGAGGTGGATGCACCGCCGTCAGCCACCGTAACCTGGCGAACGACGGCTTTCACCGGTGAGAGTGACGGGGCGCTCCAAGTCCTTTCCAGCGTGCTCAGCGGTAAGACGGGTCGGCTCTACAAGCGTTTGGTGCTGGAAGATCAGATTGCCACCAACGTCGGTGCTGGCGCTGACAGCGGCAAATACGACGGCTCGTTCGCCGTTTATGCACAGGGCAAGCAGGGGGTTTCCCCGGACCAGCTCCAGGCGGTGCTGCAGGAGGAAGTGGCTAAGGTTGTCGCTGACGGCATCACCGACTACGAGCTTGAGAAGGTGAAGAACCAGCTTGCTGCTGAAAAGTATCGGCGACTGGAAGATCCCTTTTTCCTGCTGATCCAGCTGCTGTACTACGACGGCCTGCGCGACTGGCGCACGATGGATACCTCCTATGAGGACGTTGAAGTGGTCTCCGCCGATCAGGTGCAAGCCGCTGCCGCCGAGTACCTGATGCCTGAGCTCGCCGCCACCAAACTCTATACCCGAAAGGCGAGCAGCGAGCCGGAGGATCCGGAGCTGGCGGCCTTCGACGCGGGCACGCAGGCCCAGATCAAGGGGATGCTGGGACAAATGCAGGGCCGCAGCGCTGAAGAGTTGGGCCAGGGCCTGGCTCGGCTCGAGCAGATGCGTGGGCAGGTGCCACCGGAGGCGCAGCCGGCCATTGACTACATGATCAAGCGGGTCACCGCCATGCTGGAGGAAGCCAAATGATGCGCCTGAATAAGCAGTTGAAGTCCGCCACGCTGATCGGGGTCGCCGTACTTTTCCTCGGCGCTTGTGCCACCGGCGGTGCCGGTCAGGCCAACCATCCCGACGAGCTGGTCTTTGGTGACCGTGAGCTCACCTTTCTGGATCGCGAGGATTACCGCTACGAGCTGCCGGGCGGGGACGTCATGTACCTGGTCACTGACCGTGCGCTGCCGCTGGTCAAGATGCGCATCTATTCCCGCGCGGGCAACTACCTGCTCGGTGATCTGCCAACCGGGAGCGGCGGCTTGACCGCGAGCATGCTGCGGGACGGTGGTGCCGGTGAACTTAAGCCCGCCGATCTCGATGAGCGGCTGGACTTTCTGGCGACCAACGTGAGTTTCTCGATTGGCAACACCGGCGCCAGCGCTTCGCTCGACAGTCTCAGCAGCAACTTTGAGGAAAGCCTGAGCCTGATGATGGATATGCTGGTCGCCCCGCAGTTTGACGACGAGCGACTCCGAATTGCGGTCGACCGACAGGTTGAGGCGATGCGCCGACGCAATGACGATACGCGCTCCATCGAGCCGCGTGTCTGGTCGCAGCTGATGCTGGGCGAAGACTTCTTTGCGACGCGGGTTGCCACGCAGGCGAGCGTTGAGAGCATCAGTCCTGACGTGATGCGTGACGTAGTGGGGCGGATCTTTGGTCGCGGAGACCTCGTGATTGCGATCAGCGGCGATATCGATGCTGACACCGCGCAGGCAGCGCTCGGCAAGGCTTTGGCGCGGTTGCCCGAAGCTTCCGAGCTGCCCCCGATCCCCGACACGCTAAGCCCCGGCGACCCGGGGGTTTACACGGTGTTTAAAGACGACGTAAACCAGACGCGGGTCACGGTCGGACTGCCCGGCCCTCGGGTGAACAACCCGGACGAGTTTGCCATCGCTGTGATGAACGACATTCTGGGTGGCGGAGGCTTTACGAGCCGCATCACCTCCCGGGTGCGGAGCGATGAAGGCTTGGCGTATTCGGCGGGCAGTCGATTTCAGCTGGGGCGCCACTACGACGGTCAGTTTCGTGCCTTCTTCCAGTCCAAGAACGCGAGCGTGCCGCAGGCACTGGCCATCGTGCTCGAGGAGGTCGAGCGGATACGCACTGCCCCGGTGACCGAACAGGAGTTGAGCACCGCCATCGAGTCGCGGCTTGCTTTTCTGGCGGACCTTTACGCGAGCGCCGAGTCGGCCTCACGGCGCTTCGCCGCCGACGAGATCAATAGCGAACCGGCAGACCGCTGGCGCACCTTTGAGGCAAACATCCGCAAAGTCAGCATCGCGGACGTGCAACGTGTGGCGGAAAAATACCTGGATCCGGCGCAGCTGCGAATTCTGCTGGTTGGCAAAATTGATGAAGCCCTCGCCGGCGATGGCAATCACGGCACCGTTGAGTCCGTGACGGGTAAAACGATCCGAACGATTGCGCTGAAAGATCCGCTGACCCAGCAGCCGCTGGCTGACGCGGCCCCCTGACGACTGACGGCAACGGGGCTGCTGGGCGGGGTTAAGCCGCAGCCCCCGAGGAGTGATGAGCATGCAGATTGGTGTACCGAAAGAGATCAAGAATCATGAGTACCGGATTGGGCTCATCCCGTCCTCGGTGCGTGAACTGACGGCCCGTGGCCATCAGGTTGTCATACAGCAGGGTGCGGGTCTTGGTATTGGACTCACCGACGACGACTACACGGCTGTGGGCGCCACTATCGCGCCTGACGCTGCGGCGGTGTTCGACCAGTCCGAGATGATCGTTAAGGTCAAGGAACCGCAGGCGGTAGAGCGTGCGATGCTGAAGGAGCACCACTTGCTCTTCACCTACCTTCATCTGGCGCCAGACCCGGACCAGACTCGGGACCTGGTTGATTCCGGCGCTTGCTGCATTGCCTACGAGACGGTGACGGACTCAGAGGGGCGCCTGCCCCTGCTGGCGCCCATGTCCGAAGTAGCTGGACGTCTTTCCGTGCAGGCGGGAGCCGCGTCACTCGAAAAGGCTCGCGGGGGCGCTGGTGTCCTGCTCGGGGGCGTGCCGGGCGTGGACCCGGGCAAAGTGGTTATCATCGGCGGTGGCGTGGTCGGCATCAACGCGGCACAGATGGCGGTGGGGCTGGGTGCCAACGTGACCGTGCTCGACCGCTCGCTGGACGTGCTGCGCCGGATCGACCTGCAGTTCGACAGCCGCCTGAATACCGTGTTTTCCACCACCGAGTCGGTCGAGCGGCTGTGCATCGATGCAGACCTCGTGATTGGCGGTGTGCTGATTCCTGGCGCCGCCGCGCCCAAGCTGGTGACGCGGGAGATCATTCGGCAGATGCGGATGGGCAGCGTCTTTGTGGACGTTGCCATCGACCAGGGGGGGTGTTCGGAGACCTCCAAGCCTACAACCCACGACAATCCGCGTTACGTGGTCGATGATGTTGTGCACTACTGTGTGGCCAACATGCCGGGTGCCGTACCCCGTACGTCAACGTTTGCGCTGAACAATGCGACGCTGCCGTTTGTGCTGGCGCTGGCGGAGAAAGGCGCCGAAAAGGCGATGGCGGACGATCCTCATCTGCGCAATGGGCTGAACGTGTACCAGGGCAAGGTCACCCAGAAAGAGGTCGCTGAGGCGCTGGGCTACGAATACTCACCGCCGCCGGCCTGACCGGAGGGTAACTGAAGAGCTACTGGCGGGTCTGCCCGGTGCCTCGGACCAGCCACTTGTAGCTGGTCAGTTCGGGAAGCGCCATCGGACCACGGGCGTGTAACTTTTGCGTGCTGATCCCAATCTCAGCGCCCATCCCGAACTGGGCGCCATCGGTAAACGCGGTCGACGCATTGGCATAGACCGCTGCCGCGTCCACGGCCCTCAGCCAGGTTTCAATGACGGTGGTGTCCTCGGCCACGACAGACTCGCTGTGGCCCGAGGAATAGCGTGCCACGTGCTCCAACGCTTCGTTCAGATCGTTGACCACCTTAATCGCCAGCTTCATCGCCAGGAATTCCCGACCAAAGTCCTCCGGCTGGGCCCGGCGCAGCGGTCCGCCGTAGTGACCGTCCAGAACCCGAAAGGCGGCTGCATCCGCAAACACCTCAGCGTCGAAATGGTCGCCGAGCTTCGCCACAATCCCGGGCAGCTCGTCGAGTAGGGATTCGTGGATCAGCAGTGTGTCCAGCGCGTTGCACACGCTCACTCGGCGCGCCTTGGAGTTCGTCACGATGGCGCGAGCTTTTTCGACGTCCGCGCTAGCGTCGACATAGACATGCACAATGCCAGCGCCGGTTTCAATGACGGGCACCCGGGCGTGTTCCCGGACGTGGTCGATCAGGCCCTGACTCCCCCGGGGTATCGCGACGTTCACGACGTCAACTGCCTCAAGCACGGGTTTGAGCGCGGCCCGTTCAGCCGGTGCCAGGGTCACGGCGTCGGCGGACAGCTCATGCTCCGCCAGCGCTGCCTGGATGATCTGAACGATGGCTTCATTGGAGTCTTTGGCGTCGCGGCTGCCCTTCAGGAGGGCCGCATTGCCGCTTTTCAGGCACAGCGCGGCCACGTCGACCGTCACGTTGGGGCGCGACTCGAAAATGATGGCGACCACGCCTAGCGGCACGCGCACCTTTTCCAGCTGAAGGCCGTTGGGCAGCATACGCCGCTCCAGGATCTCTCCGGCAGGGCAGGGAAGCTCAGCCACCGCCTCCAGGTCACTGGCTATTGCCTCGATCCGCTCCGGCGAGAGCAGCAGTCGGTCATATTTGGGATTGGCCGGATCCATGCGGTCCAGATCTCGGCGGTTGGCCTCCAGCACGGCTTCCGCCGACTCACGGAGCCTGGCGGCGATGGTCAAGACCGCTTCGGACAGCGCCGCGGGGGCGGCGAGATTCAGCTGCCGGGCAGCTACCTTGACTCGCGCGAGCGACTGATCAACGTCCCTCAGAAGCGCGGCGGTGGGGTCGGCGTCGTTGGTTCGGGCGGCGTTTGTCATGGCTCGATATACAGATAGTCGTAATGGATCAGGGGTTTTTGGCGCTGCTTGCCCAAACGCTGGGCGGCGGTCTCTGAACTATATTCGGCTCGACCATACCCAATCGGGCGGCGGCTTGTATCGACGATCGTCACAATATCGCCTCGCTCGAAGTGGCCCGCAAGTTCGCTGATTCCAACCGGCAGCAGACTGGCCAGCCGATCGGGTGCGCGCAGCGCCTGCGCGGCGCCGTCGTTCACCACCACAAGCGCGCTGCCGGCGGGCGCTGCGGCAAGCCAGCGTCTGGGCTGGGTGGCGGGTGTTGGGTCTGCGGGAAATACCGTGCCATGCCCGGAACCTGAGCAAATATCGCTGATGACCTTCGGACGCCGGCCGTGGGCAATCCAAACCTCGGTTCCCAGCCGCGCCAGTCGCTGCGCGCTGCGGACCTTGCTGGCAATGCCGCCCCGACCAAATTCGGACCGATCCTCCCCCTGTTTTGGCTGAACCGACTGGCCATCCCAGGTCTTGATGAGCCGACTGCCCGGGGCGCCGGGCGGTCCGTCGTACACCCCTTCGACGTTGGTCAGCATGATCAGCTGCGAAGCGCCCAGCATCGACGCGAGCAGGGCGGCCAGCTCGTCGTTGTCGGTAAACATCAGCTCGGTGACCGAAACCACGTCGTTTTCATTGACCACCGGCACAACACCATGCTTCAGCGCGCTCACCAGACAGCCTCGCATGTTGAGGTAATGTCGGCGGGTCGCAAAATCATCTCGGGTGGCCAGCACCTGGGCCACCTGTCGGTCGTGCTCGCCAAACGCATTCTGATAAAAAGCCATTAGCCGCGTTTGTCCCATGGCGGCGAGCAGCTGGCGACGCTGGACCGGGTTTCGTTCGGTCGGCACGGACGCCGGGGCCACGGCCAAGCCGAGCGCGACTGCGCCGGACGATACCAGCACCGTGGGCTGGCCCTGCGCAGTCAGTCGGGCAATCTGCTCGACAATGGCGTTGAGATGCGTTTCGTCCAGCAGGCCGTTACCGTCCCGGGCGACCGCGCTGCCCAGCTTGACGATGATCGGGGCGTTGGCTGAGCCAGCGCTTCCCGCGGACTTTTGACTTGCGCTCACAGCGGTGCTTTCCTGATTTCTATGGGTACGCAGACAGCCTCACAGTACATCACCGTGGCGGGCCACCAGGCGCTAAAAGCGGAGTTTGAACGACTCTGGCGCCGGGAGCGACCCCTGGTGACCAAAGCGCTCGGCGAGGCGGCGGCCGAAGGCGACCGGTCGGAGAACGCGGAGTATATCTACCGCAAGAAGCAGCTGCGCGAAATGGACCGACGGATTCGCTATCTCAGCAAGCGGCTGGACGTGCTGCAGGTCGTGTCCGAGCGGCCCCGGGACGTGAGCCGGGTCTTTTTTGCCGCCCGCGTGACGTTGGAAGATGCCGAGGGTCGGCGCCGGGACTTTCAGCTGGTGGGGGCCGACGAAACGCTGGCGGAGGCGGGGCGGATCAGCATCGACTCGCCGATGGCGCGGGCGCTGCTGGGGCGCCGCGTAGGTGATGTGGTGGTGGTGCAGACGCCCCGCGGCGACGATGAATACGAGGTGCTGGAGATCGAATATCCTGATCCCGAGATCAGCTCATACGTCTGAAATCGGGCGTGGGGTAAACCGGTCCGAAGTGAGAACCTCTGTCTCTCTTTTAAAGTCAGCCACTACCGCTTATAGTTCGCGCAGGTTGGGCATTGGGAACCTCATTCATGGGACTGTCAGCAGAAAAGATCGACAAGGTTCGTCACGAGTTCGAGTACTTCGACAGCGACAGCAGCGGCTATCTGGATAGCAACGAATTTCGGCTGATGTTCAAGGTCATCGCGCCGGAAGCGAGCCGCAAAGAGTGCGACGAGGCTTTCGCCGCAATCGATGACGACGGTTCGGGAAAAATTGAGTTCGACGAGTTTCTGGAATGGTGGGAGAGCAACTGGTCGGTTTACTGAAACGACCCCCGATCGATCGGCTCAAGTCAGGCCTGCAGCTTGCGCTGTGGTCCTGCCTGCTAAGCCTCCCTGCGCTGCTGCTGGCCGGCGGTTGCGCTAGCCGCCCGCCGGCGGATACCGGCAGCATTTGCGCCATCTTTACCGAAAAGCCCCGCTGGTACCGAGCGGCACTCAAGTCTCAGAAGCGCTGGGGCACGCCGGTCCATATTCAGATGGCCATCATTCACCAGGAATCCCGCTTTGAGGCCAAAGCTGCGCCGCCACGGCGTCGGCTGCTCGGCATTATTCCCACAACGCGCCCGTCCAGCGCCTACGGCTACGCCCAGGTGAAAGACGAAACCTGGGACTGGTATCGCAAAGACACCGGGCAGGGCGGCGCGGACCGCGACAGCTTTGCTGACGCGATCGACTTTGTCGGCTGGTACACCGACGTCTCGCGTAAGCGCGTTGGGCTGTCCAAGTGGGACCCTTACGGTCAGTACCTGGCCTATCACGAGGGGCACGGGGGCTACGAGCGGCGTTCTTACGAGGCCAAGCCGTGGCTGATGGACGTGGCGCAGAAAGTGGATCACCGCGCCCGCGAGTGGGGCGCGCAGCTCAAGCGCTGTGAGGATGGCCTGGACAAAGGCGGCTGGTGGCCGTTCGGCGCCTGAACGCCGCGGTACGCTAGAGCTTCGGCGGCTCGCTGATCCGCGGACTCTCCCAGCTTCCCGTGGCGGTCACCCGCCGATAAAACCTTCTCAGATGACGCCCGATCCGGCCTGTGGTGCTCGACGGCAGTACGACGCTGGCCAGCAGCGCCGGCAGCGCTCGAAACAGCCAGAGTTGAGTGTGTCCCAGGATGCACGCCATGCCCCGAAAGTGTTTGGCGCAAAACCGGTGGTGGGAAATGGTCACCTCGGCTCGTGTCATGGCGCGAAGCTCCGCGCTGCTCCGGCTTGCCCCACCGTGGTGGTGGATAATCGAGAAATCGTTGAGCAGCCGGCAGCTGATGCCGGCATCACGCGAACGCCGACACAGGTCGACGTCTTCTGAGTACATAAAAAACTGCTCATCCCAGCCGCCGACCAGGTCGAACGTGCCCCGAGGGATCATCAGGAACGAGCCGGAGACCCAGTCCAAGCGACCCTCAACTCGACGGCCGGGCATGTGCCTCAGAACGCTGAGGGCGAGGCGTCCCGGCCCGCCCAGGCCCCACCAGGGGGCAAAGTCCCCGCCGACTTTGCGCGGCGAGCCGTCTTCGCCCTGCTGCGTGACTGTGGTAATTTGTGACTTTTCGCCCGCGGTCCGCCAGACGTCTGCAATGGCCTGGTCACGATCGATGCAGTCGGGGTTAAGAAACAGCAGGCATTGACCGGTCGCGCTCCGGGCGCCGAGGTTGCAGCCGCCGGCAAAACCTCGGTTGGCGCCGTTCTCAACCCACTGGACCCACGGGTAGGCGGCGCTGAACTGGTCGAGCTCACCGTCGTCCGAACGGTTGTCAACGACAATGATTTCGGTCTTTGGTGATTCGGTTGCGAGATAGCGCAGGGAATCGAGACATTCGCGCAGATGCCGCCAGGCGCGAAAATTCACGATGATCACCGACAGGTCCACAGCGATGGCGCTTAGGGTCGGTTAACGCATTTGATGATGATGCCGGTCTGATCGTCATCCGCCGGCAGCTGATCCAAAAACCGGGTCACGGCGCCGTCGATGGCGTCGAGGATCTGCTGCGCGTTCTTTTGCGCATTCACCCGGATCAGTTGCTCGATCCGCGGCAGGCCAAACCGTTCGCCGTCGCTGGCTTTGGTCTCGAAGGCACCGTCCGAGATGATCGCCATGATGTCGCCCGGCTCGAGCTGGATGGTGCTCGACTCAGGCGTCACGTCGGGAAGGACGCCGAGCGGCGGCGCATCGGCTTCCATCACCTCGAAGGTTCCACTGGCCGCTCGGTAGCACAGGATCGGCGCCTGTCCGGCGCTAAACACCTGGAGCCGACCGCTACCGGGAAACAGAACGCCCATCCACGCGGTAACAAATCGCCCGCCGTGCGAGTCAGCGACCAGCTGTTCGTTCATCTGCGCGGCGATTTCCTCCATCGGCCGGCCGAGGCGAACCCCCATACGAAATAGCGACCGAACCTCTGCAGCCGTAAGGGCAGGCCCCATCCCGTGCCCGGTGGCGTCCGACAGGATGACGTAGACCTCGTCGGGATGATGTTGCGCGAGCTGGGCCTGGCCGTCGTTGCGTCGAACGCCAATGACGTCATAGGTGTCGCCGCCCGTGGCGTCTGCGGGCCGGCTGCCCGCGGCGATCTGGAAGCCCGCGACCCGCGGAAACTCCTGCGGGAAGGTCTTCTGCTGTATCTGACGCGCCAGCTGCAGGTCGTCTTCCAGCTTCAGCAGGTTGGCAAGACCCGTGCGCATAACCTCATGGGCCTGGGCCAGGTTGTTAACCTCCCGCAGCGAGGAACGGATGGTGTCACGTTCGTCCAGGTTGCCCTGGCTGATCTGCAGGCTCTGGTCAGCCAGCCGGGAAATGGGGCCGCTGTAGCGTTGCGACAGCGAGATCGCGCGATAGACCGCAAATGCCACCACTGCCAGGACCACGCTCAGTACGAGCAGCCGCAGCTGCTGGATCCCGCCGAGCATCTCGCCTTCCGGCACCAGCACGCCGGTAAAAATCTCCTGGCTCTCGTTCAGGGGAATCCACTTGGCCTGTCCCCACCAATAGCGGCCCTCAGACCGGAATCGCACCGGGGTGATTTCGACAGCGGAGTCTGCTGCGCCCCCGGGCTGGAATGCGATCGAGGCGTCGGTTGCGAGCGCAAGCCCCAGCTCGGGCGGACGCTTGAGGTACGCCCGCTCCCGAGCGTTCTGCGAGGCGAACTGCGGCAGGTTGGGTAGGCCAATGATCTTGCCGTCCTGGTCGGTGACCAGCACAAGGCCGCGATAGCCAACGTCGAAGCTCCGGGTGAATTCGGAGATATCCTCCAGCAGCACGTCCAGGGCTACCACCCAGGTTCGACCCTCCGGGCCGACGATACGCGCTGAGGCGGTGATGCCAGGCACACCGGAGCCGATGAACTGGTAGGACTCCGTCCAGCGGATTTCCCCGGGTGGCGCCTCCATGGCGTTGCGAAACCAGGGCCTGGAGGAGGGGTCGAACTGGTAGTTGATCGGCTGCCAGCTGGCGTTGTGAGTCTCCAGTTCCAGAGTTCGGGACGGGACGCCGCCGTTGCCGTCGACGAGATTGAGCGCCCAGATATCGCTGCGCCGGTTCACCTGCAGCAGCCGATTGTCGGGGTCGACGACCAGGGCACCGTACAGCTGCGGGGAAGCCATCAGCAGCGGCCACACGAGATTGCGCGCGCCGTCCCCCGATTCTGGCGTGATAAGTCCCTCCCTTGACCAGTGCTGCAGCAGGGTTTGGGCATGGCGGACCGGGGTCATAAATTGCGCCACCTGCGCCTCGGTGCGGTCGATCGTCTGGCCGATAAGAATCCTCGACAGGCTCTGGGTGAGCTGATTGGCGCCGACGAAGGTGGTGATCAGCACCGCTACGCCCACCAGTAGCACCAGCAGGAGCATGTTGTTGAGCAGACTTTGGCGAATCGAGGTCTGACGGACGTCAGCTGCCATCATCACCAACCATTTCGATTTCGTCGACGCCGAGGTAGGCGCCTGCCGCGACTAGCACCGCATCGATCAGCGGTTCTACCTTGTCGCTGAAGAGCGCCGCATGGTCAACGCCTTCGGTCCAGCCGTAGATGCTGTGGCGCAGGAAGTCCGCCGTATGCGCCCGGCCGATGAGGTCGTCGGTGACCCGCTGCATCTCGCTAGGGGTTGGGGTGACCTGCAACGCTTCGAAGAGGTCGGCCAGCGCGTTAAACACGGGCGCCGCGGCGGCGTCCAGGCCAAACTCTTCGGGCTCGTAGGCCACCTTGACGGCGCCCGGATCGGCCCACAGGCGAAAGCTCACTTTCTGCAGTGAGTGGTACAGCGGTTCCTCCGAGATCACGAACAACAGAAAGTTTCGGCTGTTGGCGGTCAACGTTGCCAGCGGATAAGACCACTGGGAGGTGCGGACAAACGTGTTGAGGCGGATGTGGTGGCGAAAGTCCGCGAGCTGCAGCTGATCGATGATCAGGATCGTCGGCTCAGCCTCGCTGTAGGCGCACGCTTCCGAGACCACCCGGTCAAAGGCGCTGAGCGGTGCCTGCTCCTCATCCGGCTCAGGCTCCAGCAGGGGTTCATTCTGCGAAAAGTCGTGATAGAGCACGTGCGGATACTCCAGCGCACCCGCCAGCGCGTTAGCAAACGCCGTCTTGCGTCGCTGCAGTTCACCCTCGATGTTCAGGCAGCGCAAGGTGCGGCCCGGAGCATTCAAAAAGCAGCGCATCTGGTACTCGTAGTCGTCATTCGACTCGAATCCAAATTCACTCATCAGGCGACGCAGGTTGGGCATGTACGGTTCATCAAAGATCAGACGACTCATTATACCCGGGCGACCTAGCGCCGGTGGGCCGCTGAGTCAGCTAGATGGCATCGATTGTCACTCCGCTTGGATGTGCATCGGTCCCCTAAGCCCCACTAGGTCTCTCGACACCTGTCGCCGCGAGCCGTCCTTTGCAATAATTGCTGGATGACTTCCCATTGCTCGCTTTCTCAGCGGCGGCGCCTGGCCCTGCTGCTGATCCTTTTCCTGTTGCCTGCGGTCTCTCAAGCGCTGGAGCTTGAGCCCTGCCGAATCTTCGATACCAGCGGTGTCCAGTCACAAGACGCTGAGTGCGGGACGCTGACGGTGGCGGAGAACCCCCAGCGCCCTGAGGGTGCTACCGTCGACCTGTTTGTGGCCCGGATTCCGGCGAGGGCCCCCACGCCGTCGGGCGACCCGCTGGTCGTGATTCAGGGTGGCCCCGGGGGATCGTCGGTTGAGCTCTACGTGAGCATGGCGGCCGCTTTTCAGTCGGTACGAAAATCTCGCGATATTCTGCTGGTCGATCAGCGGGGCACCGGACGCTCCAACGCACTGCGCTGCGAGATTCCCGAAGATTCGGCGCTGGAGTTCGATCCGGAGCTGGCCGCACAGTTTAGCCGCGAGTGCCGCGAGTCGCTGCCCGGCAATCCGCAGTTCTACACCACCAGCGTGGCGGTACAGGATCTGGAGGCCGTTCGGGCCGAGCTGGGTTTTCCCGCTTACAACCTCTATGGGGTCTCCTACGGCACCCGCGTGGCGCTTCACTATCTGCGCCGCTTTCCCGACCGCACCCGCAGTGTGATCATCGACGGCGTGGCGCCGCCACAGTGGTCGCTGGGCCCGGATATCGCGCGCTTCGGTCAAAACACGCTGAACGACATCCTGGAACGCTGCAGTGCAGCCCCCTCCTGCAATGACCGCTTCGGCGACCTTGAGGTCAAGCTGTCGGTGCTGCGCTCGCGGCTGGACGAGGCCCCGCAGCCGGTGGACCTCGCTCACCCCGTCACCGGACGAGCAGAGACGATGATGCTGACAAGCCAGCACGTGGTGATGGCCATCCGGATGATGAGCTACCAGCGCGAGTCCCAGGCCCTCATTCCTCTGCTGATTCACGAAGGCTACGCCGGCAACCTGCAGCCTCTGGCGGCGCAGTCGCTGATGGTGGGCGAATCGCTCCAGAACGCGCTGGCGATGGGGATGCACAACGCTGTGGTTTGCACCGAGGACATGCCGTTTGTCGAAGACTTTGACGACAGCCAGCTGCGCGATACCTACATGGGGCCGCTGCAGATGGCCTCGCTGCGGGCATTCTGCCGGGACTGGCCGAAGGGTGTGCTGGACGACGATTTTAAGCAGCCGCTGAGCTCGGATGTACCGACGCTTGTGCTGTCGGGGCAGTTCGATCCGGTGACCCCTCCGGCCAACGGGGAGCTGGCGGCCCAGACGCTGAGCAACCAGAAAACCATCGTGGCTCCCGGTCACGGTCACGGCGTTGCCATGCGGGGCTGCATGCCGCGTCTACTCGGGACCTTCGTCGAAACCGCCGACCCCAACGCGGTCGACGAGAGCTGTGTCGAGCGCATGGGGCCGCTTTCCTTCTTTGAGGGCTTTACGGGGCCCACGCCATGATCCAGGTCAATGACGTTGCCAAAAGTTTTGGCAAGGTGCAGGCGGTCAGCAACGTCTCCTTCGAGGCGCCCGACGGCGCCATCACGGGGCTGCTGGGGCCCAACGGGGCCGGCAAGTCCACCACGCTGCGGATCCTCTACACGGTGCTCAGGCCGGACCAGGGGAGCGCGAGCGTCGATGGCCACGACGTGGTTACGGATTCGCTGGCGGCCCGCAGCGCCACCGGGGCGCTGCCGCATGGGTCGGGTCCTTACCCGAGGCTGACCGCTCGCGAAAACGTGCGGTACTACGGCCAGCTCAACGGGATGTCCGGATCCACGCTGGAGCGGCGGATCGACGAATTGGCGGACATGCTCGAGATGAATGACTTTCTTGAGCGTCGCACCAAAGGGTTCTCCCAGGGCCAGCGGACCAAGGTCGCGCTGGCCCGCGCGCTGGTGCACTCCCCCCGCAACGTGATTTTGGATGAACCGACCAACGGTCTCGACGTGATGGCCACCCGGGCACTGCGGGAGCTGATTCGCAAGCTTAGGGACGCGGGGCACTGCGTGCTGTTTTCGTCTCACGTGATGCAGGAGGTGGCAGCGCTTTGCGACGAGATTGTCATCATCGGGCGAGGTGAGGTTGTGGCCTCCGGGTCGCCCGGCCAGCTCCGCGACCAGACCGGCGAGGCAAACCTGGAGGATGCCTTCGTTAAAGCCATCGGATCGGTGGAGGGCCTGGAATGAGCGCACTGCAAACCGTTTTCTTTAAAGAGGTTCGCGACAACATCCGTGATCGGCGCACGGTGTTGTCCGCGCTGGGCATGGCTATCCTGGCTCCGGCGCTGTTTATGGGGCTCATGTCGTTTGTCCTGGAAACTACGGTCAGCGACGTGGAAAAGTCGATCAGTTTGCCGGTGGTCGGCATGGAGCTGGCCCCGAACATGATGGCGTTTCTGCGCCAAAACAACATCGATCCGATTGCCGGGCCCGAGAACCCTGACGCCGCCGTCAGCAATCGTGACTACGGCGTGGTGCTGGTGATCCCTGAAAACTTTGGGGAGAGTCTCAAGGCGGGGATGCCGGCACCGCTGCGGCTGGTCTACGACAGCTCGCGAACCAAAGACTCAGAGCGCGACTATCGGCGAGTCCGCGACGTGTTGAGGGCCTACAACTCCGTACTGGCCGGGTTGCGGCTACAAATCCGTGGCATCAGCCCCACCGTGGTCCAGCCACTGGCGATCAACGTCAGCAACGTCGCTTCCCCCTCAGCTCAGGCGATTTCGGTCCTCGGCGTCATTCCTTACTTCGTCATTTTCTCGATGTTCATGGGCGGGTTTTATCTCGCGATCGATACGACGGCCGGCGAGCGGGAGCAGGGCTCCCTCGAGCCGCTGCTGGCCCAGCCGGTGGCGCGCGCGTCGCTGGCCCTGGGCAAGCTGCTGGCAACGGCGCTGTTTTCGGCCGTCACGTTATTGCTGGTGCTGCTCGCCTTTTCTTTTGCGATCGATCTGGTGCCTCTTGAGAAGGTTGGCATGTCGGTGGAGTTCGGGCTTTCCAAGGTGTTGAGACTGTTCGCCACGCTGTGGCCACTGTCCCTGCTGGCTGCCGCATTTATGATGGTGGTGGCGTCGTTTACCAAGAGCTTTAAGGAGGCTCAGACCTACCTTACGGTGGTGATCTTAGTCCCGACGCTGCCGCTGATGCTGGTGGCGTTCCTCGCGCCGGAGGCGACGGCAACCACCATGGCCATTCCGTCGTTCAGTCAGGCGCTGATCATCACCGAGGGCATCAAAGGCGAGTGGGTATCCCTGCCGCTCACCCTGCTCTCTATGGTGACGACGCTGGTTGTCGGGGCGGCGCTCGCGTTTCTGGCCGTCAAGCTGTACCAACGAGAAGGCATTCTCTAGGCCGTCCGCGGACCCACCAAAAAAAGGGCCCAGCCAAATGGCTGGGCCCTAAAAAAGGGTACAAATTCCTGTTTCCGGTCAGCGCTGATTTTCGAGGGGAGGCTCTCAGCGCCTGTCTGCACCCCCTGCGCTGATTATTTTCGGCGCGGGTGCCAGGAACTTTAGTGCGCCGCTTCTTCGCTACTCCTTGAGCTTGAGCTCAAGCTGACCGTCGCGGACCTCCAGATACTCGATACCGGCGGCGACCGAATTCCAGAATCCCGGATCCCCGCCAAACTCACCGATCAGATCAACGTTCTTGAGGTTGCCCAGCCAGGCGTTGGGCAGCGGCACGCCCATGAGGCTGACGCCACGAAGAATCGCAACCGGCCGACCTCCGCGAAAGGCAACCTCCAGGCCGGCATTGACCCGAAGGGTTTTGCCTCCAAGCACCGGAAAGTCCGGATCCAGCGGGATCAGCAGCCGGGCGCTGGCCAGGTCGTCTGCCAGATCAATAGCGAGGCGCTGCGCCATATCCGTGTTGCTGGCCAGCAGCGCATTGAGCTCGCGTTCGGAAAACGATACCTCGCGGCTTGCGCCCGCCTCGGAGTATTTTTCGGGCTCGAGGCGACCACCCGGCTCGATGCCACCCGGTTCAACGGCGTTGGCTAGCGCGTCATCCCTGGCCAGCTCCGCCGAGAAGCCTAAGCGCTCGATCTTCTCTTCCAGCTGAACCTGCTCGCGCTCGCTGAGCGCTACCGGCTCAAACTGGCGCGGGAACACGTAGCGCCAGACCACCGCGGTGGTAATCGCCACGGTCACCAGCATGACCAGGGCGCTGATCCCAAGGACCTGCAGCCCGCTAAAGCCTTTCTTCTTTTCCGTGCCTGCGGGAGCCCCGCTGGACGGTCCCGGCTGATCGTCGATATTTGGTTCGCTCATGGTGCGGAGCCTAACGCAGGCAACACGCTGTCGTCGACCGGTGCTTGAAAGGCGCGGTTGGCGGACCGACCTAAGGCAGATGAATAAGAACTCCGATGAGCTCGTCGACCTGCAGTCTCGCGTAGCGTTTCAGGAAAATACGCTGAATCAGCTGGACGCGGTGGTGGTGACGCAGCAGAAGCAGATCGACAAACTGGAGCGGGCAGTGGCGGTACTCGCGCAGCGACTGGGATCACTGGAACAGACGTCCGGGCTGGTCGACGGCGCGGACGATCAGCCCCCGCCGCACTATTGATGCGTGCCGTGGCCGTTGATCAGTGAAGCGAAGCGCGCCAGGGCAGGCGGGTGACGATCTCTGATTCAGCCTCCATCAGCTCCTGAAGCCTCGGGTAGATGTCGTCCCCATAAAGCTTCCGAGCCATATCGGCAAACTGGTGGCCGTGTTTGGTTTCCGCAGCCCACAGCTCGTGGTAAAACGCCTTGAGCTCCGGGTCGGTAAGCGCTTTTGCGATTATGCCGAAACGCTCTGCGCCACGGCATTCGATGACCGAAGAGATCAGCAGACGGTCGATAAACCGTTCCTCGCGCCCGTGGCGCATAAGCTTCTGCAGCTCGCCGACGTAAGGGTCGGGTTCATCGCTGATCAGGCTCACGCCGCGGCGCCGCATGAGGTCATAAACCTGCTGAAAATGCACCAGCTCCTCGCGGGCCAGCTCGATCAGGGCTGGGATAATCGGCTCTCGGTCGGGATACTTCACCACCAGGCTCATGGCGAGCGCGGAAGCCTTGCGCTCGCAGTTTGCGTGGTCAGCGAGGAACTCGTCAAAGTTGTCCAGCACCACCTGCACCCAGTCCGGGTCGGTGGCGGTGACAAGATCAATGGAACGTCGGGTCATGATGCAATTTGATTTCTGGCTGGATCGCGCGGCGCGGCAGCGTCGCGAGCGGGCAAACCGGTATTTTAGCAGGCATGGGCTGGATCTGATCAAAGGTAATGACCCCGCTCTTGCCAGCCCGGTTCCCGACGACCTGGGAATCATTGTGGTGATTCCCGCGCTGGCCGAGCCGGAGCTGGCGGCAACGCTGACCAGCCTGCAGCGCTGTGAGCTGCCGGACTGCACCGTTGAGATCCTGGTGTTGATCAATCACGCCGAGTCCGCTGACGAGAAGCAACGATTGGTGAACCGGCAGACGCTGCAAAAGGGTCAAAACCGCGGTCCGCAGCGAATCCAGGAGCATTTTGTGCTCTGCGGGGATCTGCCCGAGCGTCATGCCGGCGTGGGGCTGGCTCGGAAACTCGGCCTAGACGCCGCGCTCACCCGGCTGCTGGCGTCCCGGAGCGGGGAGGGAATCTTGCTGTGCCTCGATGCCGACTGTCTGGTGGATCGCAACTATTTGTGCGCCGTCCGGCAGCACTTTGAGGCTGATCCCGATTGTCAGGGCGCCAGCCTATATTTTGAGCATTCGCTGGATGATGCGGCGAACCGTGAGGCGATCGCGGGCTATGAGCTGCACCTTCGCTATTTTGTCCAGGGGCTGCGACATGCTGGTATGCCACACGTGTTTCACACGGTAGGTTCATGCATGGCGGTCCGATCCGATGCCTATATGGATCAGGGTGGGATGAACCGGCGCCAGGCCGGCGAGGACTACTATTTCGTCCAGAAGCTGGCGGAGACCGGGTCGTTTTCCGATCTGACGGACACTGCGGTGCAGCCGTCAGCGCGACGCTCCTGGCGGGTGCCCTTCGGCACGGGACGAGCGATGGCGGCGCAGGACGAGGGCGAGTGGCACACCTATGCCCCGGAGGTTTTCGATGATCTCGCCGTCTGGCTCGCGCGCATTCCGGCTTACTATGACGAAGACCGCGGTGGGCTCGATAAGACGCTGCCCGCGAGCGTGCAGGCTTTTCTCGCCGGGGCCGGCTGGCCGGAGCGTCTGGCCGAAATCCAGGCGCATACCGCAAGCCGGGCGGCATTCCAGCGGCGCGTGCTGCGCTGGTTCAACAACTTTGCGGCCATGAAGCTGATCCATCAGGCGACCGCGGAGCGCTACCCGAAGGTGCCGGTCGGTCAGGCGGCAGCGCAGCTGCTCCAACGACTGGGTGTCGAGATGCCTGCTGACATGGGATCTAGCCCGGTCGAGACGCTGCTCACCGTTTACCGCGGACTGTGCCGCGGTGGGCTGCTAGTCAAGACAGTCGGCCGGCGTTAGGTCAGCGCGGGCCAGCTCGAGCGAGGCCAGCTGGTTGATGATACTGCGAAGCTCCGCGGGGTCGATCGATGGATCTGAGGTCCACCGTGTGAGGTTCCGCCACTGGGCTACCTGCGCCGGCGCCAGCTGATAATAGTCGGCGATCTGCTGCTCCAGATCCGGCTGTGATCGCGCCTGCGACACCGCCTGGTAATAGGTTTCCACCAGCGCCCGCACGAGCTCTGGCCGGGATTCCAGCAGCCTTTGGGAGGCGCACAGGCAGAACGGTGGCCATGGTGTCGGACAGGTGTCCAGGCGACGCATGTGTCCGGCGTCGACGCTGGGCTGGGTCGTGAACTGTTCCCACATAAACAGATCGGCGCGGCCCTCCGAGAAGGCTTTGGCGGCACCGGGAAGATTGTTCACCACCACAAACGAGTGACCGCCCCAGCGTTCTTCCAACGATCGCTGCTGCATCAGCACGTGGGCCATCAGGTGCGAGCCTGAGCCGAAGCGGCTGATGGCAATGCGAGGGTCGATGAGAGCAGCCAGCTCTTCGGCAGGTTCGTTGGGCGGTACGTGGACACCCCAGATCAGGGGGGTACTGACCGTCCAGCCGAGGATGCTCAGCTCGGCGCCGCCGCTGATGGCCGCCACGGCACCTTCGCTTAGGAGCACCGCCAGATCGAGCGAATCATCTGTGAGGTCGGCCACCATGGCGCCGGTGCCGGTGGAATAGTCCTGCCACCGCAGGTCGATCCCGGCTTCGGCAAACATTCCCAGGCGTCGACCCAGGTGCCATGGAAAATTGAAGTGTTCGGGTACACCGCCGATCCGGAGCGTTTCACCCGTCATGCCGGCACTTCCGCAGGACCTGAGTCCGCTCGGATTTCCCGCGCCAGCTCTTCCAGAAAAAGGCGCATCGCGCGGGTGCGCCGCTTCGCTTCCCGCCGTCCTGCCTCGGTCTGCATCGTATGGCTGAGCTTCAGCAGCTTCTGGTAAAAATGATCGACGCTGAACTGGCGGTCGTGCGGGCTGCGCTCTTCACAAAACGGATCGTCAGCGCTATAGAGCTCCGATCCGAGCGCCCCGCCGACGGTAAAACAGCGGGCGATGCCGATCGCCCCGATAGCGTCGAGCCGGTCGGCGTCCTGCACGACCTGCGCCTCCAGCGTTCTGGGTTTGATCGCTGCGGTGAAGCTGTGGGCCTCGATGGCGTGGGCGATGGCGTCGTGGTCGTGGACCGGCCAATGTAGATCAGCCAGCAGCTCACGCGCCCGGTTCGCGGCCATCGTGGATGCTTCTGCTCGCTGGGGCGAGTTCTTGGGCAGCGTGATGCAGTCGTGGAGCCAGGCGGCGGGCAAAACCACATCCATGTTGGCGCCTTCGGCGATACCGAGGCGGGTGGCATTGGCCACAACTCGTTCGATGTGCTGCAGGTCGTGGGCCGGGTCGGTTGCGGTCAGCTCGCTGACGAGCTGACGAAATGGACGACTGTCAAAGGTCACAGTTTTGAAAGTTTTTCGCGTTGCTGTAAGGAAAGACAGCGCGCTTTATCGCATAATGCGCCCGGACCGCCAAATTTGCCGCCACGCCGTGGCTCGAGTAAGCGTATGAAACGATCCGGTTTAACGACATTGATCCTGCTGCTAACGCTGGCGGGCGTTGGTGCTGCGCAGGCTGCAGGCGACAGCATATTTATCTTTGATCTCAAGAAAGCTGATAAAGATCAATTAGATAAGTCAGATAACTCGAAAGCGCCTGATGACGCGGAAGACGACGATGCGCCGAAGACTGAGTCGCCCGACGCCGAGGACAACCCCAAATCCAAAGACCGTCCGACCTGAGGTCGAGGCCCGCCGGGCCGGCGTAGCCCGGCCACTTTTGCGCTCAGCCGCTGAGATCTGCCTCAGTTTCCCGAACCTGCTGTTCCAGCTGTTCGATCAGCGCCGGCGTCCAGTCGACATCGGGCCAAATGGTCATAAAACGACTGACCGCAGGGACGGTGTTAAGCGATGGCGGCACAAAAGTGGTTTCGACCGACTTCTTCAGCAGCAGGTCGGCAACCAGCATCAGATCGGTGTATGACTTCTTCTCGTCGCTGACGTAGTGCCACTGCCGGTAGTTCCGAACCGCGTCAATCAGCCACTCGTCAAAGCCCCAGTTGGTGAGCATCATTACGCCGACCTGCCGGCCGTATTGCTCCAGAACTTCGTTGATCATCTGCGGGCTTTCGTTCAGGTTCACCCGCTCCGCTACCGCGCGGATCAGGGGCAGGGCGCCGATGTTGGACAGCAGTCCCGCGAGCAGCGCGCGGTCGGCGTTCTGGCGCGTGACTTCGCGGGAGATCACCGCACAGGTTGCGCCGAGCCGGGCAGAGCGCACCCAGACCTCTCGCAACGCGTCGCGCAGCGCCGGCGAGCGGCTTCGAAACAACTGACGCAGGCAGTAGGTGGTGACGACGTTGACCAGGCTGCCGGTGCCCATCCGATTGATTGCGCTGGCCAGATCGCCGGCCTTGTGGCGCGCGGCAAAAGCGGGGCTGTTGGCGAGTTTCAAGAGATATGACGCAACGCCGGGATCCGTCTGAATGATTCGCGAGATCGTTTCGAAACCCGAATTCGGGTCGCTGACGGCCGATCGCAGCTGCAGCGCCAGGTGCGGCAGACTGGGCAGGGGCACCTTGCCGGTCTGAATTTCGTGGAAAATCTGGCTGTAGAACCCCGCCGTACTGTTCCGGGGCTTTGAAAGAGGGCTCTGCGGCGCGCTGCGATGAGTGGTGGCTGTCACTGGGCTCTGCCTGGTTGCGAAAACACTCTTAGTGTTATCGGCGGCTAAGCCCAGGGGTTTAGCGGAACGGAGTCCGGGGTTGGGGCGGAGAAAACAGGTAGCAAAAGACCTGGCTGCCCGCCGAGAGCGGGCAGCGGAGAGAGCCTACAAGAAACCGCGGCTGCCGGGCGGTTAGCGAAAACGCCCGGCAGCCGATGCAGACTTCAGACTGCGACGACCTCGTCAGCCTGCGGGCCTTTTTGGCCCTGAACCACATTAAACTCTACGCGCTGGTTTTCGTGCAGCGTGCGCCGGCCAGTGCCAACGATCGCACGGTAGTGAACGAATACATCGGGACCACTTTCACGGCTGATAAAGCCATAACCTTTTTCGTCGTTGAACCACTTGACGGTTCCGGTTTCCTTAGACATTTACAAAAAACTCTTGGTGAATAAAAAATGCCACCTCACGGGTGGATGGTGCTGATCGTAAAACCGGTGAATCGGGCGGCAGATAGTGGTTGTCGCAATTCGGTCGATCTTATGAACGGCCGTTTCATTGTAAGCAACCGAATCAGGGGGTTCCAGTGATTATTGCCCTATGGCTCATCGAACGCAGCGGCGGGTGTCCGCAGTAACTTGAGCCTCCCAGAGCGTCATCCCAGGTCTTGGTTAGCCTGAACGGTCACCTGTAGGTCCGCCGCCAGCCCCTCGAGTTCACCGATCAGCTGCTCACCATCCAGACCATCTGGTAGCCGCAGCTGGGCAGCGGCCCGAAAGAGCGGTGCGCCCGACATGGAGCCAGCCTCGCGGTGGGTATCCAGCCGTTCCACGTTGACGCCATGTTCGGCCAACGACTCACTGAGCTGGCTGACAATCCCGGGCCGGTCGCTGCCCAGAAGCTCGAGGTGATACAGCGTGCCGCCCGCCTCGGGACGGGGCGTAGCGCCGGTGCAGCGGGCGTCGATACCCTGGGTCTCCAGGGCTTTCAGGCCGTCGCAGAGGCTCGCCTCAAGACTCTCGGGGATCGATACGAGCACAACGCCAGCAAAATGCCCCGCCAGCCGGGCGAGTGAGGCATCAAGCCAGTTGCCGTCATGTTGACTGATGACCTGAGCCAGCTGATCGATGACGCCGGGCCGGTCACTGGCAGTCAGGGTGATGACCATCTGATGGGAACGCGTCATGTTGCGGGTCACTACGGTAAAAAGCGGTCAAGAAGTGTAGCGCGGCGGCGCCCCTGGACCCAGCGTTTCGGTGCGCTGGGTTTCAGGGGTGTGGGCGCCGGCTCTTGAGGAGGGCTAGATCGAACGCAGTTTGGAGGGTGCTCTGAGATCTTCGTCGATGTTGAACTCCGGCGAGGTGACGTATGCCTCTAGTCGACGCAGCCGGTACTCAAGATTCCGCATGCGGTGGCGCAGTTCACCGAAGGTTGCTGACGGCGCCAGGTGCACGGAGCGAACAAACGCCTGCTCTTCTGCATCTTCGTAGAGCGTCTCCGGCTCCATGGGGATTCGCAGAGTGGCCACAATGTAGCTGAGCACCATAAGCGGCAGCAGTGGCGACAGCATCGGCAGCACGGCGAGGAGTCGCACCCAAAACACCGGCACGCCGAGATGATTGGCGATACCGGCACAGATACCGGCGATCCAGCGCCGGCTTGGGTCGCGGTAGAGGCGGCGCGAAGGACCGCCGGGGCGATGACTCTGACGGCGTGTTCGACGGCGCCTCACGAATGAACGCCTCGCCAGCCCGG
This sequence comes from Pseudomonadota bacterium, assembly GCA_039033415.1. Taxonomy (NCBI): domain Bacteria; kingdom Pseudomonadati; phylum Pseudomonadota; species Pseudomonadota bacterium. The sequence goes on from JBCCCR010000031.1 coordinate 72,171, forward strand.
TGACTGGTCATCCAAGATCCTTTCGAGCGTGTGGATACGGTCTTCCATCTTCTTTGCGCTGTCCCAGATTTCCGACATCATGCTTTCGTCTTCCGGGGTCAGGCCTTTGGAAGAGCGGGCTTTGCTGACGTAGTGGCTGATGATCCAGATCGGGGCCACGACCGTCAGAAATAGAATCGCTAGCGTTTCTCCCATCTCGGTTTACTCCTTGTCCGCTTTTTTCGCCTTGGAATCTGCACCCGACACCTTGGCCTTCAGCGCGTCGAGCTCACGATTGATGTCGTCACCGCGCTCGAGCTCCATGATTTCGTCGGAGAGCGTCTTGTTGCGGCCCATGTCCAGCGCCTCAGCCTCCGACTCCACGCGATCGATCTTTCGCTCGGCGTGTTCGAACCGATGCAGCACCTCGTCGATGCGTGAATCGTGAATTTGGCTGCGGGCCTTGAGCTGCGTCTGTGCCGCCTTGTGGCGCATGGTGAGTGCACGCTGGCGGTCCTTGGCGTCACCGAGCTTGGCCTGGAGCTTGCTGATGTCTTCGTTGAGTTTCTGGAGGTGTTCATTGACTGCGTCCAAGTCTTTCTGCAGCGCTTCAGCGCGTCCCGCGACCCGCGACTTTTCCACCAGTGCGGCTTTTGCCAGGTCCTCACGACCGCGCGAGAGCGCAAGCTCAGCCTTCTGCTCCCAGTCCAGCGACTCCTGGTCCAGATAGGTCAGCGCGCGGGTCCGCTCTTTTTTGTCGGCGATCGCCTTGGCGGCGGCTGAGCGGACCTCCACGAGGGTGTCCTCCATCTCCTGGATCATGAGCCGGACAATTTTTTCCGGATCTTCGGCCTTATCCAGCACCGCGTTGATGTTGGCGTTGATGATATCTGTCAGTCGGGTAAAGATGCCCACGTGCTGATCACTCCGGTTATTACAGTCGGTCAGGATCTATACAGGTTTTGTGCCAAATTTGACGTTTTGCTCTAAGCGTCTAAATTTACAGGGAAAATCACGTAATCTACCGCGGCCGCGGGAGGGAACCTGTGGGTCCATCTGTGGTCTGTTTAGCTAACAGTTGGGGTATTACCCCGATTCTACAGCGTCAGCGTTGCGGCAGACGGGTTGAGCACCTCCACAGGGTGCTTTGAAGGGCAGGCCGGGTTCAGTAGAATGTCGCTCCTTTCAGCGCCTGTCCAAGCAGCAGGCTGACATTTTTGCTTGTCGGTAGGTCCGGCAAACACAATCGTTCGGAGAATAAAAATGAAGCTAGGTTTCTCAGCGCGGCTGACCGCGCGGCTGGCGCTCGTTTCAGCAGCAATGTTTGCAATGCCGCTGGCGCTGGCACAGGAAACGCAGCCCATCGATAAAGACAAGATGAGCTATTCCATCGGCTATCAGTTCGGTAGCGATCTCAAGCAGCGCAATCTCGATGTCAGCGTCGACACCGTGATCGAGGCGATTCGTACCGCGCTGGACAGCGGCGAGCCGCGGGTCAACGAGCAGGAGATGGTCACGCTGCTCAAGCGCCTGGAACAAGAGTTCCGCGCTGAACAGCTGGAGAAATTCAAGGCGCTGGCCGATGAAAACAAGGTCAAAAGCGAGGAGTTTTTGTCCGACAACAAGGGCAAGAAGAACATTGTTGAGATGTCCAGCGGCGTTCAGTATCGCGTGATCGAAGAGGGTGACGGCACCCGCCCAACCATGGAGAGCGAGGTGATTGTTCACTATCGATCCTCGACCATGTCCGGGCTGGAATACGACAGCTCTTTCGCCCGTGGTGAGCCCGTCAACTTCAAGGTGAACCAGGTGCTCAAAGGCTGGCAGGAAGTGCTGCCGCTCATGAAGCCCGGCGCCAAGTGGCAGGTGTTTGTGCCGCCGGAGCTCGGCTACGGTGTGCGCGGTCAGCCGCCGGTGGGCCCGAACGAAGTGTTGGTCTTCGACATCAATCTGGTTGAGGTCAAGAGCTGATTTTCATGAGCACCGATAAGGTTGACGCCGCCAACGCTGCGGCGCTGACCAGCCCCTGCGTGGGCATCTGCACGCTCGACGCCCAGTCGATCTGCCTGGGTTGCCAGCGCACCGCCGATGAAATCACCCGCTGGGCCGTGATGGAGGCGGCCGAGCGCGACGCGGTTCTGCAGCGGATAGAGGGTCTGGGGGCCGCCTGACGCGGCGCCGATTGGGGTTGATGCCAGCTGCTGCAGGACCGAGCTATCCACTACTGCGGGCGATCGCCCGCGTTCGTGCTGCCTTCGGGCACACGCCGTCGATGATCCTGCTGGGCGCAATCTATGAGAGTGGTGCGGTTGCCGGCCGCGGCATGGATCACGCAAACGACCTATACCTCAAGGCTGCTGAATTGGGCGACCGGCAGGCGATGTGGCATCTGGGCGTTAATCACCTTGCCAGCAAGGGTGGCAGCACCGACCACGCCAAGGCCCTCCACTGGCTCCACGAGGCGAGCGAGGCAGGTCACGCCATGGCTGGCTGGGCGCTGGGCAAGATGTACCTGAGCGGCAAGCTGGTCGAACAGGATCGGGAGCGGGGTTTGGACCTGCTCAAACAGTCTGCCGGGAGCGACTGTTCGGAGGCGATCAAAACGCTGGTCGAAATCTACCGGGAGGGGCGCTACGGCGTTTCACCTGATCCGGAACAGGCGGCCTACTGGGAAAATCCCGACCCGGTGGCGTCCTGAGTCGAGTCATCCGCCGCTGGACTCAAAAACCCTCACACAGCTGAGCGCAGCGCTAACGTCACTGGATACGCCGGTGGATGTTCCGGTGCTCGCTGATGATCACCCATTGACCGCCCTGGTGAGCCGCCCGCTGGTACCCGCGGCTGTCCTAGTGCCGCTGGTCTATCGGGACGGCTGGCACATTATTTTGACCCAAAGAACCGACAAACTGTCCAATCACGCTGGCCAGATCAGCTTTCCGGGCGGTCGGCGCGAGGAGGCCGACGTCTCGTACATCGACACGGCGTTGCGCGAGTCGCAGGAAGAGATCGGACTTGAGCGGGATCGGGTATCGCTGCTCGGATTCCTCGATGCGATACCGATCATCACCGGTTTCGGCGTTGTGCCGGTGGTCGGGGCAGTCCAGGGGACGCCTTCGCTGCAGCTCGATCCGGGGGAAGTGGCGGCAGCTTTTGAGGTGCCGCTGGATTTCCTGCTGAATTTGGGAAACTATCGTCTAGAGACCATGCATCGCGCCGGGCGCTCGGCCCGCATCCACGTGATTCAGTACGAGTCCTGGCGCATCTGGGGAGCTACGGCAGCCATGCTTCACAACCTTGCTGTGCGGGTTCAGACCCGGGGAGAGCAACAGTGAGCTCATCGAATCCATCGCCTCCATCGGAATCGGCGAGCAACACACCCGTTTTTGTCAGCCCGGCGTGGGCCATGGAGCTGGCGTCGCCGCCGCTGTGGCTCGACTGCCGTTTTCGGCTCGACGACCCGCACGCGGGTCGCCAGCTGTTTGCTGCCGGCCACATCGCCGGCGCTCGCTTTGCAGACCTGGACCAGGACCTCGCCGATCATTCGGGGGGGCGGGGACGCCACCCGCTGCCCGCGCCGGAGGATTTCGCTCAACGTTGCCAGGCGTGGGGTGTGGGTGCGGGGCCGGTGGTGGTCTATGACGATGTGAGTGGGGCCATGGCGGCGCGCGCCTGGTGGATGCTGCGCTGGCTGGGTCACGACCAGGTTTACATCCTCGATGGTGGCCTGGCGGCCTGGGAGGCTGCTGGCGGCGCAATGTCCACCGATGAGGCCGGGCCGGTCGAGGCAAGCGACACACCGGGGCCTTTCTCGGGTTCGATGCCGATGGTGACCGAGCAGCAGGTCCAGGCCCTGATCAACGGGAATGAGGCCGCCGTCGAGGGGGGACTGATGCTGCTGGATGCCCGAGCCGCCGATCGTTTTCGCGGCGAGCAGGAGCCGATCGATCCAATCGCTGGCCACGTGCCCGGGGCTGTGAACCGACCGTTTGCTGACAGCCTGGCAGACGAGAGGCTGGCCGATGAGGTAGCGCTGCGAGCGCTATGGCAGGACACGCTGGGGAACGTTGCCCCCGATCAGGTGACCCATATGTGCGGTTCCGGTGTGACCGCGTGCTTCAACCTGGCGTGCATGGAGCACCTCGGGCTGACGGGCTCTAGGCTTTACGTCGGCTCGTGGAGCGAGTGGATTGCCAACCCGGACAATCCCCTAGCCGGCGGGTGAGCGGCGGTGCTTGACGACGCCATTCGCCAGGCGGCGCGGAGCGCAATTGAGTCTCGCTTCATGCTGAGGGATGAGGAGCTCGACAGTCAGCTATCGAAGCTGGCGCAGGCGGCGGCGAGTCACCAGGACGCCGATGATTTTGCCAAGGTAGCGGTGCGTCTTCGCCTGGCCTGCGAACACGATCTTTTTGAACGTGCCCACATTGTCTGGATGGCCCTGAAGCGCGCCCATCAGGACATCGACAACACCCAGACGCCGCGGCTGCTCAAAGACTTGTGCCAGGATCTGCACCTGTTTATGAAAGATGCGAGCGTGAACCTCGCCAACCAGATCGGGCGCTACAGCGAACCACTGGCGCCGGCGTTTCGGGGGCCGGACCCGCTGGATGCCGCCTGGCTGAGGCGACTGCTGCGGCTCGCCGAAGAGCGCCAGCTCAAGGCGATGGAGAGTTACGTGAACAGCCGCCGGAGCAGCCTGCGCCGCCGTTGAGTCAGCACCCTACCACTCGTAGCGAACCGTGTAGCGGACGGTTTCAACCTGTTCAGCGTCGACGTCAACCGCAAAAACGATGGTCGCCGCGTCGGGTTGGCTGAACTCGTGGCTCTGGTTGGTCAGGCGCCAGTTGGACCAGCGAAGCATCGACTCTTTCACGACAATGGTGGCCGGCTCCTGCTTCTGATTGCGCAGCTCAACCTCGATGGTTTCCTCCATCCACCGCTCACCAGCGCTCCAGCGAAAATCGGCCTGGCGTCGTTCGCCTTTGACGTCAAACGCGTTGCCCAGGGCAATGGCTAGCGATTCGTTGCGCGGGGTGTGATCGATGACGTCCTCGCCGATAAATTCCAGATTGCCGTCATTGGGGTTGCGCTGGGAAACGCGCACCCGTCCGGCTGGCAGCGGCAGGCCCAGCTGATTGTCTTCGGCGTTGACGAACTGAAGCTCAACCGCCACGTCGCCGCGCAGGGGCAGCGGATGGCTGGCTTTGGTAAACGGCACGGAAAACACGCCGTATGGCCGGTAGCCCGCGGTGAACAGCAGCTGCTTTTGACATTCGACCCCAACGGCGGTCGGGAAGAGCTCAAGCTGCTTTAGCGAGCGATCGGGGAGGTCGGCCGGCCGCCCGAGCGTATACAGGTGGTATTCGAAAAAGGCTTGCTCCTGGAAGCCAGCGTCCGCCTGGGTCATTTCCGCCATGTTGCGACGAATGGCCGTGGGCTGGACCGGGGTGGCTTTGGGTGCGCGATTGACGTCGCCGGCGATGAGCTTCAGCCGAGCGCTGTCGAAGCTCCCGCCGGACTGGTTGACGATGCTGACCCAGGCCTGGAGATCCAGCTGACATCCGCTGCGTTCGTCCAGCAGCAGGTTGTAGTCTGCCCACCAGGTCATGCCGGAGGTCTCATAGCTGACCTCAACTTCATGGTCCCCGGGCTGGTCGGTGGCAACTTGCCACTGCAGAGTGGGTCGGGTAATCAGCCCGCCAGGAAGATCGGGGAAGGTGATGTTGCCCACCTCTGCCAGACTCACCAGGCGGCCGTCAGCCAGCTGCAGGACAACGCTGGTGCCCTGACTGGTCATCAGCGTGCCACTGTAGGTCTCAACCTCGGAGCCCAGCACGTTTTTCAGCGTGAGCTCCTGCCCGAGGAACTGTTCGAGCATCCGGGCGGTGCTGACCAGATCGTAGCGGTAGTTTTGCTCGATAACCCGAGTACTGTCGGGAAAGCTCAATGACTTGAATGCGACCGTTGTCGGGTCGATGGCGGACGCGACGTCTGTGAACGCGACCGACGGCTCGCTGAGGTCCATCGTGCGAACGGTTCGGACAACGGCGTAGCCGGGGACTTCGGCGCGATAGCCACCCTGATCGCTGAAGGCGGCAGGGTCTATGGCGCCGGGCCTGGCCTTGCTGTAGACGGTGATGCTGTGTTGGGTCATGGCGGGACGATCCGTTGCGCCGGCTGGCGGGTTGTCTGTCGGCTGCGCCTGCACAATTTCGGTGCTCAGCGCAGCGGCAGCAAGTACAATGACAAGGCGTTCAAGCACGGCGGCCTCCGTGGTCGCAAGAGCGCAAAGACCCAACCTTGGCGCAATCGAACAAAAGATGCAAAACCACACAAACGCAAGTTTATTGAGCCCGCTTTGGGCCGCGAAAAGGACGGTCGTCGTCCTGCTGACGAGTCTGCTTTTAGCCAGCTGCACAGAGGGTGGTGCGCCCCTTGAGGTGGCCGACGCTTATGTCCGGCAGCCTCCGCCGGGCATGAAAATGACGGCAGCCTTCGCCACGTTAAGCAATCCCGGCAACGATGCGGTGGTGCTGACAGGCGCGTCCAGCGAGGGCTTTAGCTCCGTGTCGATCCACGAGACTGCGCTGGTCGACGGCGTGGCGCGCATGCGGCCGGTGCCGCAGCTTGAGGTGGGGCCAGGAGAAACGGTTGTGCTCGAACCCGGTGGCCTGCATCTGATGCTGATGGGCGCCCAGGGACCGGTATCCGCCGATCAGACGGTCAGCGTCACGCTGCAGCTTGGTGACGGTGAACAGATGATCATCGAGATGCCGGTTCGCGCCCCGCGCTGAAATCCAAGGTTAACGACGAGGCAGGAGGGCCGCGGCCGGGTTCAGGTATCGCGCTGCTGGCGCGTCCATTGGCCGCCGCGGAAGACCTCCATCGGTTGAAAGCGGGTTTTGTAGTCCATCTTGGGATGCCCGTCGATCCAGTAGCCCAGAAACAGATAATGGGCCCGCAGCTCTCGCGCCAACCGCAGCTGTGACAGGATGGCAAACGTGCCGAGGCTGCGGCTCTTCAGCTCCGGCTCAAAAAAGGTATAGACCGCCGAAAGCCCGCTGCTCAGGCGGTCGGTCACCGCAATGCCCACCAGCTCCTCGCCGAGCCGCATTTCCATAAAAAAGGTGCGGCTCCACTGGCTGAGCAGGAAGTTTTCGAAGTCTTCGCGAGACGGGTTGTCCATGCCACCGGACGGGTGGCGCGCGGTCAGATAGCGGCGATAGAGCCCGAAGATCTCGGTGGTAAAGCGGGCCGGGGACTGGGTCACCCGGAGGTCCTGGTTTGCCGCAGCGACCCGGCGCTGATTGCGACTTGGCTTGAAGTCCGGCACCGGAATTCGGGTGGCGATACAGGCGTTGCAGGTCTCGCAATGGGGCCGAAAGATCAGAGCACCCGCACGACGAAAACCGCTCGCCGTCAGGGAGTCGTAGATAACGTCAAGATGTTCGGCACCCGGATCGACCACCAGATTGCGGGTGAAGCGGTCGCTGTAGTACCCGCAGCGGTGTTTAACCGTTTGCAGAACTCGAATGGTCGAGTGATCTCTCATGTCTTGCTGATCTTCAAACTGGCTGCTTCCTTGCCAATTTTCTCCCGCCCCCCGGCGGATCTTCTTCGACCCTATGTTAGCAGTGCACGCCAGCAAACGTTAAGGCGGGCTTTATAACCATCCGACGGCTGTGTAGGAACTGGCTGTGCGCTGGCCATTCCCGCTGCGTTGTACAGGGGTATATGTGACGGTAAGGAGCAAGGCACATGGCGGACCGGTGTCGAGTATTGCTTGGGCTGTTGGCGATCATCGCAGCGCTATTTGTGACCCCTCAATGGGCTCTTGGTCAGCCGTTTGTGAACTGGGAGAACCATCCGGTTCATGCGCTGGACCTGAGTCCTGACGGCACAACGCTGGCTGTTGCCCACACGGCCGACGCCAGAGTGCAGCTATTTGATGTATCCACCGGCCTGCCGGTCTTTGCCGGTTCGGTGCTGGTCGGGCTGGACCCCGTTTCGGTGCGGTTTCGCACCGACAGCGAGCTTTGGGTCGTCAACCACATTTCCGATTCGCTGAGCATTATCGACGTGGCGCAGCGGCGTGTCCGCCTGACCGTCGACACGGCCGATGAGCCTTACGACGTGGTGTTTGCTGGTCCCGAGCGCGCTTTTGTCACCGCGTCGCAGGTCAACCAGCTGCAGGTCTTCAGCGCCGCAAACCCGCAGCAGGCGCCGCAGACGCTGCAGCTTGCCGCGGAAGACCCCCGCACGCTGGCCGTCAGTCCCGACGGCCAAACGGTCTACGCCGCCATTTTTGAGTCCGGTAACGGCACAACGCTGGTTGCGGGAGCAACACAGCGCGGTGATTTTCCGCCGAACGCCGCGCTCGACACCGCCGGTCCTTATGGCGGCACCAACCCGCCGCCGAACGAAGGGCAGGGGTTTTCGCCGGCGCTCAATGTGGGTCTGAGTGCAGCACCGCAGGTGGGCCAGATCGTGCGAAGGACCAGCGACGGTCGCTGGCTGGACGACAACAACGGTGACTGGACAGATCTCGTGTCGGGGCCACTCGCCGATCGTTCCGGTCGGATCAGCGGCTGGGATCTGCCGGATCGGGACATCGCGGTTATCGACGCTCAGAACCTAACCGTGTCTTACGTCAGCCGTCTGATGAATATCGGCATGGCCATCAGCGTGAATCCGGCGACCGGCGCCGTGGTGATGGTCGGCACCGATGGAAGAAACGAGGTGCGTTTTGAGCCGAACGTCAACGGCACGTTCCTACGCGTTCAGTCAGCGCGCGTCAGCGGCGCCAACGCGACCGTCAATGATCTCAACCCCCATTTGGATTACCTCACCCCATCGGTCGCTCAGGCCGAGCGGGCGCGCTCGCTGGGAGACCCGCGGGGCGTCACCTGGCTCGCTGACGGGAGCCTGGGGTTTGTGGCGGGGATGGGATCGAACAACGTTGTTCTGCTGGCTTCAGATGGCCAGCGTCTAGCCGGCAGCGAGCCGATTGAGGTCGGCGAGGGCCCGGTGGGCCTGGCGGTTGCGGCGGACCAGCGGCGGCTCTTCGTCTGGAATCATTTTTCTGCTGAGCTGTCGGTGGTGGACATCGCGGCGCGCCGCGAGCTGACGCGACTGGCAGTTCACAACCCGCTGCCGCCGGCGATTCGAGACGGACGCCGACACTTCTACGACACGCACGCAACGTCCGGCCTCGGTCACGCTTCCTGCGCGTCCTGCCACGTTGACGGTCGGGCCGACCGCCTGGCGTGGGACCTCGGCGATCCGGGTGGCGAAACCAAAATGTTCAATCAGAACTGCTCCACCTCGCGCATCGCGAGGCCCTGCGATAACTTTCATCCCCTAAAGGGACCGATGGTGACGCAGACGCTGCAGGACATTATCGGCAAAGAGCCGCTGCACTGGCGTGGCGACCGAGATGGGATCGAAGAATTCAATCCAGCATTTGTGGGCCTGATGGGGGCCGACGCGCCTCTGAGCGAAAGCGAGATGGCGCAGTTCAAGGCATTTCTTGGGACGCTGACATTTCCGCCCAATCCCTATCGGCAGCTCAACAACAATCTGAGTTCGTCGGTCGACCTCACCGGGCACGTCACCAGCGGCCGCTTTGCCCCGGCCGGCCAGGCTCTGGGCAGCGGCAACGCCATTCGGGGCCGAACGCTGTTCGACAGCCGCGATCTGGTGGACGTTTCTCAGATCGGCGGCAACTCCACGGGCTGCCGAACTTGCCACACGGTGCCTACCGGACTGGGCAGTAACGGTCGGGTATCCGACCCGTTCGACAGTACGCCGCTAGGCGGGCGGACGTTTGAAACAGGGCCCAACGATGAAAATCATTTGCACGTGTCAGGGACCGGGACCCTGACCGATGGAACCTTTAAGATTCCACACCTGCGCAACATGCACGAAAAAACCGGGATGGACCTGCGCAGCGCCGAGGGACGCGCGGGCTTCGGCTTTGTCCACGACGGGTCGGTAGACTCCCTGGCAAACTTTCTGTCGCTGGAAGAATTCTTGCCGGGTTCAGACCAGGACGTGGCGGACCTGGTTGCCTTTCTCCTGTCGTTCAGCGGGTCGGGGCTCGGCAATGACAACACCGGTCATGAAGGGGATGTTCCCCTAAGTCTGGACACCCACGCAGGTGTAGGGCACCAGACCACGCTGGCCGGCGGCCCGGATGGATCGGACACGCTGGTGGCGCTGGCGGAGTCGGAGCCCGAGCTCGAGCTGATCGTCAGCGCAAGCCAAACGTCCTGGCTCTTTGAGAACGGCAGCTTCACTCCCGACGACGGCACGGCGGCCATCAGCAAGGCGCAGCTGCGTGGCCTTGCCGCCTCGGATAACCCGCTGCAGTTCACTTTGGTACCCGCCGGCAGCGGCAACCGGCTTGCGCTGGATCGCGATCTCGATGGAATCCTCAATGGCGTCGAGCTAAATCAGGGATCCAACCCGGCTGACGCCGCATCGACCTCTTTCAGACCAGCTCAGGGGCTTTGGTTCAATCCGGATCGCTCAGGCCACGGCGTGGATATTCAGCTGGCGGGCAACCAGGTTGCGGGCACCTGGTATACGTACACAGATGACGGGATCCCGATCTGGTACCAGGGTGTCGGGACGCTCGAAGAAAGGTCCTTCACCGCGGATCTCCTGAGCTATCGCCGCGACGCTGACGGGACCGTCACCGGGACCTCGGTGGGCACCATGACCTTCGACTTTTCTGACCCCACGCATGCCGAGTTCAGCTGGACCGTTGACGGTCGTCCGGGCCGTGAATCGTTCGAGCGGTTCGTGTTTTCCAACGACCGTACGCTGCGCCAGTTTACCGGGCTATGGTTTGACCCGGCGGAGCCTGGGTACGGTCTCACCATCGACACCCTCGGCGACGTCAGGGTGGTCGTTGCCTACTTTTACGACGCGAACAACGAGCCGCGCTGGACGATCGGTCAAGCAAGCAATGATCTGGTCGGCGATACCGACATGCTGTCCTTCACGGGGTTCTGTCCGGACTGCGAGCTGGTCGAGACCCGCAGCGAGGCGGGCGGCTCCCTGACGCTGAGCTTTGCGGAGCTGGAACGCCAGACCGAGCTGACCCTGTCGGTGGCCTATCCAGGACTCGCAGGGAGCAGCTTCGAACGCGAGGCTGTGCTGGTGCCGCTGACGGATGTACCGCTCAACCTGGAGCACTAGTCGGGTTGGGTTCGTACCTCATTGAAAGCTGAGGATACGCTTTCCCCGAGCTGTTCTGGCTCGCTCGGATTGACGGCTATACCCCTGGAGTTCGATTTCCTGAGTCGTTGCCTCCAACGACAAACCGAGCGACCCAAAATACCTAATCAATTCATATAACTACGAGTAAAAAGAATTGCTGTTTCGCCGTATTTTCTAAATATCACCAGCCTACGATTCATCTAATCTCACCTAACAAATTGAATTCATTGGCCATGATTGTGCAAAACAGGCAAAATTTTCCCATACAGCGAATTTAGTCCCAATATTTGTAGTTAGGCGCCTAATTCATGTTCTACGACTCAGGCCAACCAGTACTGCTCGGAGACCTAGTCGAACTTGACGTAGGCCCTGGCGAGCAAACTAGAGCCCGCGTCGTGATGGTTGGTGAGGACTACTCCCATTCAGGTGTCGAGGAGTCTTTCGAGCGCTGGGTCAGAGAGGATAGGGTCTTGTCGGAAGGCGATGTCGTAGTTGAAATGAGTGAATGCCTAGAGAACGTCGAGTCTGGGAATTACATGTTCACGTCATTATCAGGGGTAAAACTCATTGAACGCGTATCAAAGTCGTACGGCACCTAACAAATGCATGCAGCTGACCGCCAAAACGCTCCGCGTTTCGTCGGCAGCTGATGCTAGTCGTTAGGTTTTGTAATGAAGCATTGGGTGTGGAGGGCGTATTTTGGAGTCTTTTTGCTAATCGTTGGGGGCGCGACCCTCGGGCTGGGCATTCTTTGGCTCGCGACTGATACCGAGGTTGACCTGAGCTCTTCTGAGATTTTTTATGCTGCGATTACATGGGTCGGCATCGTGGGGCTTTACGGGTACTGCTACGGCAAGAGAATTGGAAATCGATACGTTTGGCTTGGTGTGCTGTACTTGGAATTACTGAATGTGGGTTATTCATTTGTATCGGATCCCCCGATTTCGTTCACCGACCTTGCGGCTAGCGCTGCAGTTCTTGCCATTCTTTTTGGGCCATACCTCTATGCATTGTTCGATTATTCAAAATGGGTTAAGGCGAGAGTTCCAACCTAACAAGCGCATGCAGCTGACCGCCAAAACGCTCCGCGTTTCGGCGGCAGCTGATGCTTAGCGTTATGCGAATTACGGCTCTTGCCTTCGTTCTGTTGGGATGGTCTTTTCTGCTATCAGTTTGCGCAGAGGACTACGGCTACGTGCCTCTGAACGGCGATATCATTTTCCACACGTCGAGGTCATCTCAGAGCAAAGCGATCCAACTCGCGACAGACTCCGTCTACAGCCATATGGGTATCGTCTACGTTCGTGAAGGTGCTCCCTACGTGTACGAAGCAGTACAGCCAGTCAAATCAACTCCTCTGGAGGAGTGGATAGCTCGCGGAGAGAATGGCCATTTCGTAGTAAAGAGGCTCAAGGAGGCACAAGAGGTCCTGGATCAAGCAAAGTTCGATGCGATGTGGAGCATCGGACAAACCATGGTCGGTAAGGACTACGATCTCTACTTCGAGTGGTCAGACGACCGTATCTATTGCTCGGAGCTCGTATGGAAAATGTACAAACTAGGTGCTGGCATTGAATTAGGTTCTTTGGAGAGGATCGAGTCATTCGATTTCTCTCATGAGCTAGTTCAAGCCAAAATCAGAGAAAGATATCCAGATGGCCTGCCGGAGAATGAGCCAGTCATTTCGCCCGAGGCCATTTTCCAGTCCAGCCAGCTCGAGACGGCATATGAAAGGTAGGAGCGGGCATAACAAAAAGCTGCAGCTGACCAGCTTCGCTGGCAGCTGAGCCTAGTCGTTAGAGCGCCATGAAAGATCCAACTGTGACCCTAAGTTTTATCCGGAATTGCCACGGAGCATCTGAAAGTCCTTTAGAGGCGATTGGCGTCTTTGATCTGGTGCGTCATCCGCAGAGAGAAGGTCTGTGGATGATGGAGCGGCGAGAAACAGTTCAATTTCCCAATGGCGATACCATCGAGTTGTATGCTGAGGCGAATTCGTCGTGCAACATGGTTCACATAAACAGTGGCGCTGGGAGAGTTATCAGTTGGAAGGCGGCCTCAGATGTCGATCTAATGTTTCTATTGCCCTCCGGAGAGGAGGCGTACGTGTCCATGGAAGTAGACCGAAACCTCGTTCGATGAATGGACGCTCTAACAAATGCATGCAGCTGACCGCCTTCGGCGGCAGCTGATGCTAGTCGTTAGGCATTACTGAATGGGAGCAAATAGAACATTCGCTTGCAGTCTTTGCGGTGCACTTCGTCGAGCCAGGTCGCCAGATTTTGAAATTGGCACCAAATCGTCTGCTTGGCCGAAACACTGCAATAAGCCGATGGTTCTGCTGGGGTATCGTTCCTCTCAAGCTGCAACTCAATTGAGTAGCAAAGATCGCGTGGCTTGGTTGCGGCTAGGTGCAAGAGTTATGGAGGGAAAAGGGAAGAAAAAATGGCGTCCAGTTACCAAAGAGTCGCATTTGAAGGATGCGCATCCTCTCGTGTGAAGGGGCGGATGCCTAACAAATGCATGCAGCTGACCGCCAAAACGCTCCGCGTTTCGTCGGCAGCTGATGCTAATCGTTAGGCGGTCATGTCTATCGGAAAGAACGGCTCAAGGAAGATCTCGCTAAGCGGAAGCGAATATCGCTGGGCGTTTTCGCCCGATAGCAATTTCTTAGTCATTGCTGTTCAGGATGCATCTGGCCATGGCCAGCGTTTGGAAGCCCAGTTTAGATACGGGCACCAGGGCGGCCCCCACGAGAGCTTGAACCACCCCGGGTTTTCCGGAGACCGTTTGGTGTGAGTCAGACCGCTGTGGCCTGACCATTCTGTGCCTCGTAAAAGTCCTGTTCAAATTCGGTGGGCGGCACATCGCCGAGCGACTCCATCAGCCGGCGGTGATTGAACCAGTCTACGTATTTGAAGGTTTCGTATTCAACCGAGTTGAGGTTTTTCCAGGGACGTTTCTTTTCGATCAGCTCGGCTTTGTAC